>JANXYQ010000130.1 GCA_025355995.1 Spirochaetaceae bacterium
GCCGCCGCGCTCGACGCCCTCCTCCATCACGAGCACCCTCGCATAGGGGGAGACTACCTCGAGGAAGTGCTCCTCGTCGAAGGGCGCCACGAAGCGCGGCGAGTAAACGTCTGCCGCCGAGGCGATCGACGAGGCGATCGACGAGGAGCCCGGCCCGAGGAGGTCGGAGGCCTCGACGGCGGCGGAGACGAGGCTGCCCAGGGCCACGACGAGGGAGTCCGCGCCCGAGCGGCGCACGAATACCCCCCGCCCCGGGACGAGCTCCTCGGCATAGGCCTCCTCCTCCCGCGGGCAGGGGGCCTTGGGATAGCGCAGGATCGCGGGCCTGCCCGAGTCCAGGGCCCACTCGAGGCAAAGCGCGAGCTCCGCCCCGCTCGAGGGCGCGAGGATCGAGAGGTTGGGAAAGGAGCGGAAGAGGGCGATGTCGTAAAGCCCTTGATGGGTCTCGCCGTCCTCTCCCACGGCGCCCGCCCTATCCAGGGCGAGGACTACGGGGAGCCCGGGGAGGGCGACGTCGTGCAGGACCTGGTCGACGGAGCGCTGGGCGAAGGTGGAATACAGGGCGACTACGGGCCGCAGGCCGGAGGAGGCGAGGCCGGCGGCGAAGGTCACCGCGTGCTCCTCGGCGATGCCTACGTCGTGGAACCTGCCCGGACAGGCCGCCTCGAAGGCGGCCAAGCCCACGCCCGTCGTCATGGACGCGCTGATCGCGACCAGCCGGTCGTCGAAGCAGCCCCGCCGAACCATGGCCTCGGAGAAGGCTTCTGTGAAGGTAGCCGGCGAGGATACGCCCGGCGAGGATACGCCCGGCGAGGATACGCCCGGCGAGGATACGCCCGGCGAGGATACGCCCGGCCCGCCCTCGTCGGATGTATCCTCGTCAAGGCAGCGCGTCGGCGCCACCCCGTGATAGCGGCTGGGATTCTCCTCGGCGAGGTCGTAGCCCTTGCCCTTCCTCGTCAGGACGTGGACGACGACTGGCTTGCCGAGGGCGCGGGCCTCCCGGAGGACCTGGGTCATGGCCGCGATGCTGTGGCCGTCGATCGGCCCGGCGTACTCGAAGCCGAGGTCGGAGAAGAGGTTCTCCTTGAAAAGCAGGGCCTTGATCGCCTTCTTGCCTCTGACCATCCGGTCGTAGAGGAAGGGGCCGATGAGGGGGAAGCCCTTCACGAAACGGTCTATCCGCGAGCGTATGCCCTGGTAGCGCACCGTCGCGGACAGCCGGGACAAATAGCTGGAGAGCGCACCTACGTTGGGCGAAATCGACATCTTGTTGTCGTTGAGCACCACAACCAGGGGGAGTCCCAGCTGGCCGGCGTGGCCGAGGGCCTCGAAGGCCATGCCGCCGGTCAGCGCGCCGTCCCCGATGACCGCCACGGCGACCCCGCCGATGCCGAGGATGCGCCTCGCCTCGAGTATCCCGAGGGCGGCGGAGATGGAGGTCGAGGCGTGGCCCGTATCGAAGGCGTCGTGCGGGCTCTCGGAGCGCTTGGGGAAACCGGAGATGCCGCCGGACGAGCGGATCCCCTCGAATTCGTCGCGGCGGCCCGTGAGGAGCTTGTGCGCGTAGCACTGATGGCCGACGTCCCAGACAATCGCGTCGCGGGGGGAATCGAAGACCCGGTGTATGGCGAGGGTCAGCTCGACCACCCCGAGATTGGACGAGAGATGCCCGCCGTTCCGGCCGACGACGGCGATTATCCTGTCTCGGATCTCCGCGGCGAGGACCTTCAGCTCCGGAAGCCCGAGCCTCTTCAGATCCTCCGGGGAATCGATCGAATCCAACAATGCCATCGGGAAATACGATACCACAGCCCGACGCCTATTGCTACGGCCGGGATATTCGCGGCAGGATGCCGGCATGGCCACCATGGAGCTGCTGACCCTCGACCTTCGATCCCCCCTGCCCTATTCCAGCCTCGGCTTCCCGCCTGCCGCCTTTCCCGGCGACGGCCTCGAGGAAGGAGAGGAGGAGCTTTTCCTCTTCGAGGAGGAGGAGCTCGTCGCCTACGACCCCGACGAGGGACCAATCCTGCGCCGACCCCTGCCGCGCCCGGACTTCTACGGCAGGCGCGCGGCGCCGGGCGCCCCGGAAGAGGGCAGCCTGGCCGCGGGAACCTACGTTTTCCTGCAATGGCGTCCCCGCGACGAGGCGGAGCTGCTCGAGGGGCTCGAGTGGTTCGCGAAGCAGGCCTGGTGGGAAAGGGCCGCCGCCGGGGGGCCCTATATCGTCCGGCGCCTGCGCGAGGACGGCAGGCTCGCGACCCAGGCCCTGAGGAAGATAACCTAGAAGGCCAGCTCGGCCTCGCCCGTGGCCATCGGCCGGGCGGCTCCCTTACTGCGCTTGTTGTCGTACATGCGCTGGTCCGCCAGCTCGAGGAGCAGGTCGATGCAACGCTGGGCGTCGGCCCCGACCGCCCCGCTCGAACCCGGGACCTCGTCGAGGAAGGCGATGCCCCACGACAGCCTAGCCGCGTAGCCTTCGCCCTTGGCTCCCGAGGCTATTTCGGAATTTACGCCATCCAGGATGGAGGAGACGACGTCGCCGCGGCAGTCGGGGAAGATGACGAGGAATTCGTCACCGCCTATCCTGCCCACGGTATCCGAGCCCCGGACCGTCCCCACGAGGGCGGCGCTGGCCCGGCGGATGTACTCGTCGCCGGCGGCGTGGCCGAAGGCGTCGTTCACGAGCTTGAGGCCGTCCAGGTCGGCCAGGCAGAGCGTCAGGGGAGTGCCCGAGCGCCGGCACTGGGCGATGTGCTTCTCGAGGATGATGAGGGCGGTCCGCCGGTTGACGGTGCCGGTGAGGGAATCGGTAGACGCGAGGTGCATGAGCTCCGACTCGGCTCGCTTGAGGCTGGCTAAGTGGGCGACGACGCGGGCGAAGATGACGAAGGCCTCGCGTTTCTCCGAAGAGAAGCCCCCGTGCCCGAGCAGGTCGTCCGCGCTCAGCTCCCCGATGAGCCTGTGCCCGTCCCAGAGGGGAGCGAGGAGCTTGCTGCCGCGCCCGATGGTGCGGCCTTCGTTGTCGCGGCAGGGTGCGTCGGCCTTGAAGAGCAGGGGCACCCTGCCCTCGTAGAAGGCCCCGGGCACCCCGCCCAGCTTGCGGGGGAGTCGGGACCCGCGCTCGTCCCTAAGCTCGCCCTTCTCGTCCGTGCCCCAGGTCCCGAGCTTCCAGCGCGGGTCGTTCGCGTCGACGAGCCATATCCCGAGCCGGTCGAAGCCCAGCTTCTCGCGTCCAAGGCGGACCGCGTCGCGGCAAACGTCATTTACGGAACCGCACAGGGAAAGCTCGAAGGAAATCTCGTGGAGGGCCTTCAAGTCGCTCTCGTAGGCTGGACGGACCGGCGGCTCGGCGAGTGAGACAATGGCCACGGCCGGCTCGCCGTCCCAGACTCCACGTACGAGGTCGATTGAAGGATCGATTTCGAGGGCGGCTCCCCCGGAGGCGCCGAGGACGGCGAGCGTCTTTCCGCGATCCGGGATCGAGAGCCGGAGGTTGGTATCCTCAGGCGCATTTTTCATGCCGCTAGGATATCGCGCAAATCGGAAACTTGAAAGGGGCTATTTCGCCGGAGCCTGTAAAATATCAAGCGGCGATCAGGCCCGCGCGAGCAGGGGGAAGCTCAGGAGGAAGCCCGCGCCCGCCCCGTCCAGGCCCGGCCCGGCCTCGGCGGACCCGCCGAGCTGGGCCGAGAGTTGGGTAATGAGGAGCGAGCCCAGGCCGCTCTCGGACTCGAGGTCGAAGCCGGGCCTGAGGCCGACGCCGTCGTCCTCGAGGCGGAGCCGTACCGTCCCGCCCTCGGCGCCCAGGCTCAGTTTGATCCTCCCGGTTCTCCTCCCGGGGAAGGCGTGCTTGACCGAGTTGGCCACGAGCTCGTGGAGGAGGAGTCCCGCCGGGACCGCCCGATCCGTCGAGATCGGGAAGCTCTCGCACTCCGTCTCGAGCCGGAGTCCCCTTTGGCTCATGGACGATTCGATGACCGACCGGGCGACCTCGGCCAGGTAGGCCCCGAGTTCGATATCCCCTACCGAGCGCGTCCTATAGAGCTGCTCGTACAGCAGGGCAATGGATCGGACTCGCACCTGGGTTTCCTCGAGAGGTTCCCGCGCCTCCTCGTCCTCGATGGATCCGGCCTCGAGCGAGAGGAGGCTGACGATGAGGGCGAGGCTGTTCTTAACCCTGTGCTGCAGCTCCGCGTAGAGGCGGTCCTTGTCGGACAGGGCCTTCTTGAGCTCCGCGTCGGCCAGGACCCGCGCGGTGGCGTCCCTCGACACGCCGGTTATCTCGACGATCCGGCCGCTCGAGTCGATCACGGGCTTGGTGGTTATCTCGACCCACTTCATGCCGCCGCCCTTGCACGGCTGCTCGTATATATCGGTGACGATCGTATCCGCGACGGGGGAGCCTTTCGCGATGAGCTCGTAGAGTTGCCCCATCTGCGCCTGGACCTTCTCGAGCGAGGCGGCCGACATCGAGGACTCGACGGGCTCGGAGAGCGCCTCCTCGACGCTGAGGCCACGCAGCGCGGTTATCGAGGGGCTGATGTAGGTGAAGCGCATAGGGGCCGGGTCGAGGGTCCAGATGACGTCGCCGACGTTCTCCGCGAGAAGGCGGTAGCGCTTGTCGCTCGCGCCCAGGGCCGCCTCCGTCGCCAGGCTGCGCCGCGAGGCGATCCGCTCCTTGAAAGCGCCATAGGCGAGGCTCGTCACGATGCCCCCGAGGGCGCCGAAGAAGGACATGAGCTCGACGATCCTCTCGCGGGAATAGCGCGGTACCTCGCGGATCGCGGCGAGGTAATCCTGGACTTCCCAGCCGAGGCTCATCGCGCGGCCTGCGAGCTCGGCCTCGTCTACCGGATCGTCGTCGTAGAGGAATTGCCCGAGGAATAGCGTGGCCCAGTGCACGCCCTCGACGAGGAGGGGCTGGGCGATATCGCGCAGGCCGTTGGCGCAGCGGTACTCGGCGTAGCCGCCCGCGGGGAGGCCCGGCAGCATGGACTCCACCCGGTGGTTGCTCTCGACGCAGGCCGATAGCGTCTCCGGATGGACGTTATGGAAGCACTCGCAGGCCCGGGCGAATTTATTCGCCGCGTAGATCTGATTGTCGATCGAGGCGATGGAGGCCTGGGCCCCGGTGAGCCCGTAGAAGGAATCGAGGAGCTTGGCGACGGGCGCGTAATCGAAGGCCGCCATCGCGGCCCTCACCTCCGCTGCCTTGTGGCCCTCGTCCAGCGGCTCGCCCATGGCCAGGCGATTCTCGCCGGTGACGTCTCGGATCACCGCGGTGGCGCTGACGACACCCGCCGCGTCGTGGACGGGACCGGGGTATACATCGTAGTGCTTCGTCCCGCCATCGGGGTCGGGGAGCTTCACGTGGTGCCGTACCGTGACTCCCTCGTGGAATACGCGCGTGACGTCGCGGATCAAGGCCGCCCGGTCCTGGGGCTGGACCAGGTCGGCGATATCCGCGCCGAGATAATCCGCGGGAACGATCCCGTCGAGCCCCCTATTGGCGAAGAGTATTTTCCTATCCGGGCCGATGGAGACTATGCTGTCGGGGGCGGTGCGCGCGAGGCTCTCCCACCTATACAGGCTCTCGGCGCGCCCTCGGACGGCCGCGGCGAGGCCCAGGGCCATCCGTACCGAGGCCAGGAGGACCTTGTCGCCGGAGCCCTTGATGATGTACCCGTAGCCTCCGGAGTCCCTGGTCTTGGCGACGGCGGTCTCCTCCGAGTGGGAGGAGAGGAAGACGACTGGGGGGCCGCCGCCCTCCCGGATAAGCCTGGCCGCCTCCCCCCCGTCGATCCCGTCGCCCAGGTTGATGTCCATGAGCACTAGCTCGAAGGGGCTTCCAAGGGCGCGGGCTACCGCCTCCTCTCCGTTGGAGGCGAGCTCGACCTCGTAGCCGGAGAGCTGCAGGAGCCTGCTCTCGGATAGCCCGATGACCTTCTCGTCGTCGACGAGGAGTATGCGCGCCGCGGGCGATCCGTCATCCATATGAGTCGATTCTATCGGCGATGCCGGCTAGGCACAATGACATGCTAGGGACGCAGCCCGAAGCCGAGCGGGAAGAGCCCGGCTTTTCCGTCGCCCGAATTGATGGGAAGCTGGTCGGCGGAGGCGGGCCACGTGCAGGGAAGGGTGCCTCGAGCCGGAACCGCGCCGAAAAGGACGTCGGCTACCCCGTCTCCCTCGCTCCCGGGCAACCAGGCGGCTACGAAGGCCCGAGCCTTGGCGAGCTCCTGGCTGACGACGAGGGGCCTCCCGGAGAGCAGGACGACGGCGACGGGAGCCCCGTTGGCGCAGGCCGCCGCGACGAGGGACTTCTCGCCCGAGCCCAACGCGAGGTTCTTGCGGTCTCCCGCGCCCTCGGCGTAGGGATCCTCGCCGACTACTACGACGACCAGGTCGGGCTTGAAGAGGGCCGGCGGCCTCCCGTTGCGGGAATACTCCACGCGGGCTCCCCGCGCCTCGGCCGCCGCGGCGATGCCGTCGAATATCGTCGTGCCCTTCAAGGACGAGCCCCTCAGACCCTGCCAGGTGAGGGTCCAGCCGCCGCCCTGCGAGCTACAGCGCGATGGGCGGGCGAGCCGACCTCGGCCAGGAGCGAGCGGTCGGCGAAAGGCCTCTCGAAGAGGCCCATTTCGAACTTGACCCTCAGGATGCGCCCGACCGCCTCGTCCAGGCGCGCGCCGCCGATCTTGCCGGTCGCGACGAGATCGCGCATCGCCTCGAAGGCCTTTTTATAGCCGTCCGGAAGCATGATCATGTCGATGCCCGCGTTGACGGCGGCGGCCATGCGCGCGCCGGTCCGCGGACAGGGCCGAATCCATATAGGGAAGCGCGAGCTGAGCGTTCGCGGGGGGTGCGGCGGGGGGTGCGGCGAAGGCCGCAAGCGAGAGCAGGAAGGCAATCGCGAGCGAAATCGGGCTTTTCATAGCGAATCTCCTTGAAAGCGGGGACCATGATAGTCCGACCGAGCCAGCCACGCTATACTAAACGGGATGGATATGCCGGACGACAAGAAGCAGCGGCACTACGAGGCCGCGAGGAACGCCTTCGCGCTCAAGATGGCCGCTCTCCACGACCTCTCGCTCGAGCTCTCCATCGCCGAGGACGTGGACGATCTCTGCCGCCGCGCCGTCTTCCTCGGGCAGAGGGTCCTCGGCTACGATAGGATAGCGATCTGGTTCGTCGATACCGCCGACCCCGCGGTGCTTTACGGCAGCTTCGGCACCGACGAGTTCGGCCACATACGGGACCAGCGCGGCATCCGCTACCGCCGCTCGGAGGAGGCCCTCCCCCCGGGCTTCTACGACGGGAAGGAACCCATCTACTACATGGGCGTCGGTCCTTGCTTCGACGAGAACCATGCGGTCCTCGGCAACGCCGAGCGCGCCCTCGCCCTCCTCTGGGACGGGCGCAAGGTGACGGGCGAGATATGGGTGGACAACCTGGTGACGAAGCGCGGCATCGACGGCGGCTCCCTCGAGCTCCTCGTCCGCTACGCGAGGATAGTCGGATCCCTCTCGACCCTGAAGCGCGTCCAGGCCGAGCTCATGCAGCTCTCGTCGGTGGACGCGCTCACCGGAGTCGTCAACCGCCGCACCGTCCTCGTCGTCCTGGAGAAGCAGTTCAACCTTGCGCAGCGCAAGGGCTACGAGATCGCGGTGATCTTCTGCGACCTCGACGGGCTGAAGGCGGTCAACGACGCCCAGGGCCACGCCGCCGGGGACGAGTACATCAAGATCGCCTGCTCCGCCCTCCTCGACTCGCTGCGCGACAGCGACACGGTCGGGAGGCTCGGGGGCGACGAGTTCCTCATCGTCCTGCCCGACTGCGACAACGAGGGAGGCGCCCTCATAGACTCGCGCATCGAGGACGCCGTCGCCGCGGCCAACGCCGGCATCAGGCCCTTCCAAGTCTCGATCAGCAGGGGTATGGCCACCTGCGCCGACCTGAAGGCCGCCTGCGCCGATCTGTCGAGCCAGGCCCTCATCGACCTGGCCGACAGGCGAATGTACGAGATGAAGCGCGATCGCAGGCCGAAGCCCTAGCCTTCGGCGCAAAACCGGCCAGCCAAAATGAAGAACCCTCTCAAGCACCGCCATTGGCGGGGCCTGTCGGAAAATTGCATGCACCTCCTCGTGATCCTTCCCCGAAGAAGTAGACATTCAAAATGTTAGTTTTTGCATTTTGATGTCATACTGGCCAGGAGGGGAAAGGATGAAGAAATCGGCGTTTACGGACGAGCAGATCGCCTATGCCTTGAAGCAGGCGGAGACGGG
>JANXYQ010000137.1 GCA_025355995.1 Spirochaetaceae bacterium
ACCGCCGCGCCCGGCCTGGCCGCGACGGCGCGGGCTCGGTCGGCTAACGCGTCCCGTTCCGCTTCCGGCGCGAGGGCGCAGGCGGCCGCCACCGCCGCGCCCGCGGCCGCCCCCGCGTCGGCGATCGGGAGGGCCCGCGCCCCCCAGATGGCCGCGACCCTGGCAAGGACGCCGCGGCTCGAGGCCGCGCCCCCGGTGACGGCGACTTCCGTCACCTTCCCAGCGAACGGCGCCGAGGCGATGGCCATGAGGCCGAGGGCGGCGTCGACGCCGGCCGCGTAATCGCGGTCGAAGCCGCCGAGGGAGGGAGGAGCCAGGGCCGGCGAGTCGGGGAAGCTCTCCCTCTCGGTCTGGAGGATCCGCAGCGCGGAGCCCGGCGCGACGGAGGCGAGGGCTTTCTCGCTCGCGGCGAAATCGCTCGCCGCGAGGCCGTGGGACTTCCGGACCGCCTCCCAGGCGAGGGCACCGTTCGTCCGGCAGCCGAAGAGGAAGGGGCGGCCCAGGCCGTCGTACATGGCGTTGGCCGAGACGTGGGGTTCCGCTCCCTCGACCATGAGGACGAAGCTCGTGCCCAGCGAAAGCAGGGCGCCCTTGCTGAGGACCTTGCTCTGGGGATTGTCGCCCGAGCCAGCGACTATCGCGCAGTCCGGGGAGAGGCCATAGCGCTCCGAGAAATAGGCGGCCGCGCGCCCGACGAGGGTCAGCGGATGCGCGAGGGGCGGAAGGCGCGAGGCGAGAGCGGAAGCCCCGCCGGGCAGGCCGGCTGCGGCCGCCGCGATCAGCTGCGGGTCCCAGCGCCGCTTGCCCCAGTCCATGAGGCTGGTGCCCGAGCCGTTGCCCCAATCGACGGGCGAATCGGGATCGCCGGCGAGGACTCCGGCCAGGAAGGAGCTGATGAGGTGGAAACGATGGGCGATCGAGTAGGCTTCCGGGAAGCGCTTGGCCGTTCTGCGCAGGACGGCGCCGGAGAAGCGCAGGGGAGAGTCCGAGCCGGAGCGGGCGGTGACGCCGGCCCGGCCGCCCAGGGCGGCGCGAAGCTCCTCGGCCTCGGCCTGGGTATTCGCGCTCATCCAGATCGGCGCGCGGTCGTAGGCGAGGCCAGGACCTATCCGCGAGGCGAGCCCCGGCGAGCCCTTAGCGCCCGTTCCGTCGCCTCGCAGCGCGGCGATCGCCTTCGCGCCGGCCTCGCCCAGCCACACCTGCCCGTGCTGCTGCGCGGAGAGGTCTATCGCCGCGACGCGGCCGAGGACGGCGGGACCCAAGTCGGAGAGAAGGGCGTCGAGGGCGTCGAGGAAGAGGGCCGCGGGCTGGTCGGCCTCGCCGCTCTCGCGGGAAGGCAGGATGGGCGCGCCGTCCGTGAGGCCGTACCTCGCGAGGCGGGGATCGTCGCGGTATCGCAGCTTGGCCTCGGCCACGGTCGCGAAACCGTTCCTGTCCAATACGACCGCGGTCGTGCTCTGCGTACTCGAATCGATGCCGAGGACCAAGTCAAGCTTCGCCATTCTTCCTCTCCTTCGAATCGCTCAATGAAAGGCCCGCCGCCGCGGCGCGATGCCGGGGCGGCGGGCGTCCGCGCGCGCCATCGCGCGCGACTGCTATCAGAGGTACCTGTTGACTATGGACTCCAGGTACTCCTGCCTGCCGGAGAGCAGGCCGAAGTCGGAGGCCGTCGCGGTGGGCGCGTCGAGCATGCCGGCCTCGAGGCTCGTGAAGCTCTCCTTGCCGCCGCGGATGGAGGCGCCGACGCCCTTCTGCCAGCCCGCGTAGCGCTCGTCGAGGAGCTTGTCGAGGGCCCGGTCCGCGATCATGCGGGAGGCCGCGCCCGCGCCGCGGGCGAAGGAGTCCATGCCCACGATGTGCGCTATCGCGATGTCCTCGACCTTGAAGGAGCCGCGGCGCACCTTGGCGTCGAAATTGAGGCCGCCCGTGTGCAGGCCGCCGTTCTTGAGCACTTCGTACATCATGAAGGTCGTCGTGTAGAGGTTGGTGGGGAACTGGTCGGTGTCCCAGCCGAGCATCTCGTCGCCCTGATTAGCGTCGACCGAGCCGAGTATCCCGTGGTCGCGGGCGAAGCGGAGGTCGTGCTGGATGGTGTGGCCCGCGAGGGTGGCGTGGTTGGTCTCGATGTTGAGCTTGAAGTAGGGGAAGAATGGCGAAGCTTGACTTGGTCCTCGGCATCGATTCGAGTACGCAGAGCACGACCGCGGTCGTATTGGACAGGAACGGTTTCGCGACC
>JANXYQ010000007.1 GCA_025355995.1 Spirochaetaceae bacterium
CGCGGAGCTGGCTGCCCACCTGGCGGCCTGCCTCGCCGAATTCTCCCAGTCCCAGATCTCGACCTTCGACTCCTTCGCCGCCAAGGTGGCCCGCTCGGGCTCCTCGCGCTTCGGCATCGCCCCCGACTTCGCCGTCGACGAGGACGGGGCGCGGGAGCTCGCGGGCGAGCTCGCCCTGTCCTTCCTCCTCGAGCACCGAGAGGAGGAGGCGATACGGGACCTGGTCTCGGCTGCCGGCCTGGAAGGCGCGCGGGACGATTGCCTGGCCGAGCTGGCCATCCGCCGCATGAGCATATCGTCGCCCCCCGACTTCGCCGCCTTCCACGCGCGGCAGTCAGAGCGGCTCGAGGAGATGGCCGCCGCCGGGCGCGAGGCCCTCCTCGCGATGCGAGCGGCGGTAGCGGACTACGCCGGCATAAAGACCACGTCGACCTCGGAAGCCTGGATCCAAGCCTTCGCCGCCGACCCCGGCGCCTCGGAGGGCGAGCTCCTCGGCTTCATCGCGGGCTTCGAATCCCTGCGAAAGCCCGGCTCCAACTCCAAGGACGAGTGTTCTCAGTTCCTGTCGGACAGCGTCCCCGCGATGAAGAAGGCCGCCTCCTCCTATCGGGCGATAGCGGCGACGCGCTCCGCCCATCCGGGGAGGCTCGCCCTCTACCGCCTCCTGGACGAATTCCGCGCGCGCTGGGACACTCTGCGGAGGGTGCAGAAGACCCTCACCTTCCGCGACGTCGCCCGACTGGCCCTCGACGTCCTCGGCTCCGATCCCGAGGTCCTCCGCCATTATCGGGGACTCTACAGCCACGTGATGATCGACGAGTTCCAGGACGACGACGAGCTGCAGAAGGACGTACTCCTCCTCCTGGCCGGCGGCGAGCCGAAGCTCTACTTCGTCGGGGACGAGAAGCAGTCCATCTACCTCTTCCGCGGCGCCGACGTCTCGGTCTTCCGCGCCCTCGCGGGCGAGCTTCGCTCGCCGGACCCCTCCATGCCGGGCACGGCCCTCTCGCTCTCGCGCAACTATCGAAGCGAGCCCGGCGTCATCGACATGATCAACGCCATCTTCCCGGCCGTCATGGCCCCGGGCGAGGGTTTCGATACGCTTGCGCCCTTCGAGGCCCGCTTCGAGCCCCTCGAGTCCAGGCCTCCGACGCCCGGGGTCGAGCCCCGCTTCGTCTACCTGGAATTGCCCAGGCCCGACCAAGGGCCCGAAGGCCATCGCGACGCGGGCGTCGCGCGGGAGGCCGCGGAGGCGGAGGCCTGGGAGATCGCACGCATCGTTCGCGAGGCGGTGGAGGGCGGCGGCCTCCTCGTCGCGGACCGGAAGGCGGGCGCGGCGCGGCCCGCTCGCTACGAGGATTTCGCGGTCCTCCTCAGGTCCACCGGCAATCAGGTGCACTTCGAGAAGTACTTCCGCCTCTTCGACGTGCCCTACGGCTCGGAGAACGCCTGCGGCCTCTTCTCCGAGGCGGTCGCCTGCGACCTCTACTACGCCCTCAGGCTCGCCCTCTACCCCGCCGACCGCAACGCCCTCGCCGCCTACCTCCGCTCCCCCTTCGCCGGCCTCTCGGACGAGGCCCTCGTCCGGGTCCTCAGTGCCTTCGGCGATTCCGTCGGCGGCGGCGAACTCCCCGCCCCCGAGCCCCTCCTGCCCTTGCCCGACCGCGCCGGCTGGGCGCGCGGCGCCTCCACCCTGGCTGCCCTCCGCTCGATGATCGACAGGGCGCCCATAGCCGCAGCCCTCTCCTTCCTCTGGTTCGAGGCCGGCTATCGCTCAGCCCTCCTCCGCGACCCCGTCGCCTCCGCCTTCGAGGAGCACTTCGAGCTCGTCCATACCCTGGCCGTCCGCGCGGACGCGAGGGGCGAATGCCTGGCCTCCTTCGTCGCGAGCCTCGAGGGCCTCGTCGGCAAGCCCGACAAGCTGGAGCTGGAGCTCCCGAGGGACAGCGCGCGCGGGGTCAGGATCATGACCGTGCACAAGAGCAAGGGCCTCGAATTCCCCATCGTAATTGTTCCCCAGGCCAACAACGTCGGCCAGGACAGGGGGGCCAGGGACTCCTGGTATTGGGAGGAGGGGCTGGGACCCACCTTCAAGCCCCCCGCCGCGCTGGGCTCCCGATCGCGCAACGCCTTCTTCGAGCATGCCAAGGAGACGAGGGCGGCGATGGAGGGGGCCGAGCTCAAGCGCTTGCTCTACGTCGCCCTCACCCGGGCGGAACCGCACATCGTGGTCACGGCGACCGAGCCCCGGAGCGAGGACGCCAAGGGCAGGAGCTTCCGCTCGCTGCTCGCCGCCCCCTTGGGCCTTTTCGACGAGCCCCCCGCCCCCGCGAGGGCGCTCGCGCCCTTCGGCGCCCTCGCCTCCCTGCCCTCGGGCGCCCTCGTCGGCGCGATCCCCGAAAGGAGCGACGTGGAATACTATCAGCTCGTCGCCGGCGCCAAGGGCCGAAGGCGCGTAGGCGATGGCGGGGCGGCCTATGCTGCCCTACCCCTCGTCGAGAGGCCTACCCTCCCCCTGTCGGCTTCCATCAGCTCCATCGCGGAGCGATACGCGGAGCGATACGCGGGCGCAGTCCCGCCCCAGGCGGAGAGCCTCGACATCCCGAGCGGCCTCGCCCCGCCGGAGGGGCTCCCCGGCGACGCCTGGGGCAGCCTGGTCCACGCCGTCCTCGAGGCGAGGCTCAAGCCCCGCGGCCGCGGGCTCATCCTTCCTCCCTCCCTCGAAGCCGCCCTCGAGGCGAGCCTCCGCGGCGCCTCGGCCATAGCCAAGGCGAAAGAAGCTGCGGCACGGCTCGCCCAGGTCTTCCTCGACTCCGAGCTCGGCCGCCGCGCCCTCGCGGCCGAGGAGCGCTACGTCGAGCTGAAGTTCGCCCTGGCCCTCGATCGCGGCGAGGACTCCCGGACCCCGATGCGGGCGCGGGGCAGCATCGACCTCGCTTTCGTCGAAGGGACCCGAGTCGTCGTCGTCGATTACAAGACCGACCTCGCGATGGCCGCGGGGGCCCACGACATGCAGGTCGCGGCCTACAAGCGGGCCGCGGCCGCGATATTCGAGCTCCCTGCCGAAGCCTGGGTCTTCTACCTATACGGAGGCGGCCGCGCCGTCGCCGTCGACGCGGATGGAACCTCGCCGCGGCTCGAAGAGGCCCCAGAGCAGAGCCCCGGACCGAGCCCTAGCTTCGGAAATTCCTGACAAAGAAAGTATATTTTATGTCTAAATTGACACATATATCCAAATGGTCTAAATTTCAAGGAATTCAAAGGCTCAGCCTTCGCCGGGGCTCATCGATAGATTGCCAAGCGTGGGCTCGCTCCTTGCGAATCTCGTGCCCTTGTTTATACTTCTAGGGAGCAACCATATGAACAACGAGAACATACTGATCGTCGAAGACGAAAAGATCATCGCTCTCGATCTTCAGCGTCGGCTCGAGCGCTTCGGCTACTCGGTCATAGGCATGGCCAGCGACGGAGTGGAGGCGATCACGCTGGCGCGCGAGCGCACGCCCGACATCATCCTGATGGACATCATGCTCGCCGGCTCGATGGACGGCATCGAGGCCGCCAAGCAGATCCGCTCCCAGCTGGGCATCCCGGTCATCTTCCTCACGGACTACACCGACGAGAAGACCCTCGAGCGCGCGAAGGAAGTCGAGCCCTTCGGCTACATCCTCAAGCCCTTCAAGGAGCGCGAGCTCTACACGACTATCGACATAGCCCTCTACAAGAACAGCATAGACAAGAAGCTGCGCAAGCAGGAGCGCATGTTCTCGGCCATCCTCCACTCGATCAACGACGGCATCATCGCCACCGACACCGAGATGGCCGTCAGCTTCATGAACAAGGTCGCCGAGGGCATCACCGGCTGGAACGAGGCGGCGGCCAGGGGCCGGCACGCGGCGGCCATCCTCTCGATCCAGGACCAGCGCACCAACCGCGAGCTGCTCGGCGGCTCGCCGCCCAAGGTGGACGAGAAGCCCTTCTTCTTCAACGAGGCGGTCATCAAGAACGCCGTCGGGCAGACCCTCCTCGTCGACGGCTCCATCACGCGGATCCACGAAAAGGAGAACGAGGCCGACGGCTTCCTGATCACGTTGCGCGACATCACCGAGATCAAGCGGATGTCCGAGACGATCGACTACCAAGCCAGCCACGACAGCCTCACTGGCCTCTCCAACCGCGAGGAATTCTCCTTCACGCTCAACGAGCTCCTCTCCACGCTGCGGACCTCGGACGCCCGCCACGCCCTGGTCGTGATCGACATCGACCGCTTCAAGGCCATCAACGACACCTGCGGCGCCATGGCGGGGGACGAGCTCCTGCGCCAGATCGCCTCGCATATCCAGGCCAACATCTCCCGCCGCGACATCTCCGCGCGCATCGGCGGCGACGAGTTCGCCATCATCCTGCGGGATTGCGAGCCCGAGGACTCGATCAACGTCGCCAA
This sequence comes from Spirochaetaceae bacterium, assembly GCA_025355995.1. Taxonomy (GTDB): domain Bacteria; phylum Spirochaetota; class Spirochaetia; order Treponematales; family Rectinemataceae; genus UBA1306. The sequence continues at coordinate 4,445 of JANXYQ010000007.1, forward strand.
GCGTCTCAAGGCGGCGGTCGAGGCGCGCAAGTTCGCCTGGCAGGCCTCGGTCTTCCCCGTGACCCTCTCGATCGGCGTCGTCTCGCTCTCCCAGGAGAGCGAGGACACCCACTCCGTGCTCGCCGCCGCCGACGACGCCTGCCACCTCTCGAAGGAGGAGGGCGGCAACAGGGTCAACGTGTTCCAGGCCAAGGACACCAAGTACCAGAAGCGCCGCGGCGACATGGAGTGGATCGCCAAGATCAACAAGGCCGCCGAGGAGAACCGCTTCGTCCTTTACCAGCAGGCCATCGTCCCGCTCTCCGAGGCCCTCGACCTCAAGCCCAAGGCCGAAATCCTCCTGCGCCTCGTCAACGAGGACGGCAGCATCGCCCGCCCCGGCGACTTCATACCGGCGGCCGAGCGCTACAACCTCATGCCCCTCATCGACCACTGGGTCATCAAGAACTCCATCGCCGCCTACAAGACCCTCACCGACAGGGGCGCCGAGATCGCGAGCCGCATCATCTCGATCAACCTCTCCGGCCCCTCGCTGCTCGACGAGTCCCTGGTGGACCTGATCCTCTACGAGGTCCGGCGCAACGGCCTCAAGCCGGCGAGCTTCTGCTTCGAGATCACGGAGACCGCGGCCATCCAGAACTACGCGGCCGCCACGCGCTTCATCAAGCGCCTCAAGGACGAGGGCTTCACCTTCGCGCTGGACGATTTCGGCTCGGGCTTCTCGTCCTTCGGCTACCTCAAGAACCTCCCGGTCGACTACCTCAAGATAGACGGCTCCTTCGTGCAGACCATCGACGAGTCCCTGGTCAGCTTCACCATGGTGGAGTCGATCAACTCGATCGGGCACGTGATGGGGATCAAGACGATAGCCGAATTCGTGAAGAGCCCCGAGATCAAGCAGCGCCTGATCGAGATCGGGGTGGATTACGCGCAGGGCTACCACATAGCGGAGCCGGTCCCGCTCTTATAAGGGGGGGGAGCCCCGTAGCACCCTCGGCACAGGACTCCCCGCAATCGATCGATGCACGGCGTAAGAACATCTCTATAACGGCAGATGGGGGGTCCTGTCAGGCATACGCGTATGCCTGACACCCCCCGCCCTACATCGTCATCGAGAAGGGCAGCTCCGTTCACCCGATCCACGCCGCGGCCGTTCCGCTGGCGCGGATACCCCCTCAATTCAAAGGGGAGTCCTGCATTTTCGCGCCGGACTTACCTTTCCATGTCACGGCTCCCCCTGCCTTCAGCGTCCTCGGTTTCGCGCGACTATATTATATGCGTTGCGCGAAACCTCCGGTCGCTTCCGGCACCCCCACTCTTAGGATCATCCTCATGCCGACGCGCGGTTGGTCCGGGCGGCTATCGCTTGACCCTGGCCATCCCCTCCGAGAAGTCCATAGCCCAGTCGTACTCTGGGGGGATCGCCCAGGCGCCGGTCTTGTCGATATAGCCCCAGGCCAGGCCGACCTGGGCCGCGGCGAGCCCGCCCGAGAAGCTTCGCGTTTTATAGAACGAGGGCTCGATCGCGAAGGCGCCGGTCTTGTCGATGTAGCCGTTGCGGTTGAAGGAGCGGGACTGGATCCTGGCGCAGGCGAGTCCCTCGGAAAAGCTATCGGCGAAATCGAAGGTCGGAGCGATAGCGAAGGAGCCGTCCTTGCCGATGTAGCCGTATTTGCCGTCCTTCTCGAGCTTGACTGGGGCTAGCCCCTCGCTGAAGGAATATGCCTCGAAGAAAACGGGCTTGATGGCCATCCGCCCAGAAGCGTCGACGTAGCCCCACCTACCCTTCACCTTCACCGACGCGAGGCCCTCGAAGAGTGCATAGGCTTCCTCGTAGCGCTCCTTCGAAACGAAGGCGCCGGTCTTGTCGATGAAAGCCCAGAACCCGCCCGCCTTCACGGGGGCGAGGCCGCCTCGGAAGGGGCGCGCCGCCTCGAAAGCGGGAGCTATCGCGGCTGCCCCGGACTTGTCGACATAGCCGTAGCGGCCGTCTTTTTTCACGGCGGCGAGGCCTTCCGAGAAGGGCGAGGCATCCGAATACGAGGCCGCGATAGCTAGGGACCTGGTACTATCGGCATAGCCCCAGGAGCCGCTGGCTTTCACCGCCGCCAGGCCTTCCGAAAAGCCCCGGGCCTCCTGGAATTTCGCTCCGATCGCGACTGAGCCCGATCTGTCCATGTAGCCCCAAAGTCCGTTCTCCACGAAGGGGGCGAGCCCCTCGGAGTAGTCCCCGACGTCGTATCGAGTATCGATGACCATTTTGTTGGTCGAGTCGATAAAGCCGATGCTCGGCCCCGTAGCCGCGATGGTCAGCAGGAGCGACGGCTCGCTTTTCTTAAAATCGCCTTCGGAGAGGTATCGGGTCTCCCCATAGATCGTATAGGTCTTTCCGGCCTCGAATTTCTTGCGAATCTCGAAGCCACCGGCGGTATATTTCGTCATTTCGCTGCCTAGGGCCGTATACTGCGTCTCCGACTTTTCGTATCGACAGGTGAAGGTATGGATCCCGGGATCGAAGGATATTTTCCCCTGCAGGGTCTCCATCGATTTCTTCATCCCTCCCAATAGGGCCCTGACGTGATCCTCGTCGGTCATTGCGTCGGAGGAGGGCTGCGAACCCCCGACGAGGTCGGACCCGATTACTTGTACTTCCGCGGGAATTATCAGGATAGAGCGCTGGGCCTCCGGCATCCCGGATTCGCCGATATACGTGGGAGGTCCGGCAGGGGTGCTCGCGCAGGAGGCGCAAGACAGGACTAGACCTAGCGCAAGATACCATGCCGCAGGATGCGGGATTTGCATTTCTCTGATTCTCATATCGCCGCCCTATTCGCCGGATTGGCTTTTGACGTAGTGCATCGCCGCGAAATGGCTCCAAGCCCCTGCCTTGGCATCTGATGCCAGGTCGTTGATGACGCTCAAGGCCTCGGCGTCGGGAGTGATATCGTAGAGACCGAGCAGCTGTATCGCCGACACTAGTTCCAAGCTCTCGCTATTATCTTTAATGTCCGCCAAGAGGAACTTCGCCACGGCGTCCTTGTCCGCGGCAGCGAGGCAATTGAGGGCTATTATCCTCATCGCCACATCCTTTTTGGGGCTGGCGAGCAACGCCTCTAGCTTGGCCTTTTCCAGGGCCACAGCCGATATTTTCTTGAGGTCCCATCGATTTTTCGCCTTATAGGATCTCTTGAACGTCAGGACCGATCGAAACCGCAGTGATGCCGAGGAGTTCTTTACTTCAGGCAACAGCAGGAGCACGGAGTCTCGCATTTCGGGGTTCGTCCATGTGCCTTGTTCTAGAACGCTTTCGTAGGGAACGCTCTTTCCGGGAAGCAGCGACGTGTTGCAGAAAGTCTTCTTCGGCTTGTAATCAGGCGGGTCGGCGAAAGAGTACGTCCCGCCGTTCCTATAGCCTCTGCTCGTCCCGTCAGGCCAGTTCCGCTCGAAATTGGCGATCCCGAAGGCCGTCGCCCTGCCGTAGAAGTCCCAATTCCCCGGACTCTTTTCGGGGACCTTCGCGTGGTATGCCACATAGACGCCATCGTAGGATCGTTCGCCCTGGCCTTCCATCAGCACCATGTCATCGCCGAAAAACAACTCCTCGCCCGAGTCGTTCCTCATTGTCAGGTTGATCTTCCACCGCAGCCTTCCCGAGGATTCGGATACGCTCTCGTCGAGCCAGCAGGATACGCCGAGCTTGCTCTCAAGGTTGCCCTGAGCGCCCGCGATCGAGCACGAGGACATGAGAATTGCCCCCGCGAGCCCGCGGAAACGAGCGGATATTCGATAATGACCCACAATGACTCCCTTTCCGCTTCGAGGCATCGCGGTCAGGTCGCGGCTGCCCGACCGGAGAACGCGTTGGTACGGAGGATATCCCGCGCGAACGTCGGCGTCTGTCGAGAGAAAGGTTGATTCGGAGGATCAGGCCCCGCGGACGATGCGCGCGAGGTCCATTTTGTTGGCGGCCCCGCTCTTCTTGTAGATGCGGTCGACGTGGGTCTTCACGGTAGCGAGGGAGATAAAGAGCCGCTCGCTTATCCGCTGGTAGGTCATTCCCTCCAGGAGAAGGCAGGCGACCTGGCGCTCCCGGGGAGAGAGACCGCCGCCCTCGAAGTCCCAAGCCCTCCCCACCGAGGCAGGACGCTCCGGAACGGGATCGCCCCGTTCGCGGCGAGCCTTCACGAGGAGGGGCAGGGCCTTGGCCGCATAGAAGCAATTGAGGATGGCGTAGAAGAGAGGAAAGGCGCGAAATGCGGAGGGGAAGGAAGGGAATAGGGCCTGAGACAGGCTCGGGAAAAAATCGATTATCGCGAATGCTGGAAGAAAGACGAGGGATAGGACCGGGAGGAACCTGGCCATGGCGCGCCACCTTCCCCGGTCGGATTCGGCCAAGCCCGCGAAGCGCCATCGCTTCGCGCTGGCGCCGACGGCCAGCATCGTCGACACGGCATAGACTACCGAGGAGCACATCGCCGCCGGAATAAGGGCGAAGGAAAGCCCCGAGCGGGGAAACAGGAAATAGGAGATGCCAATCCCGAAGGTAAGGATGGAAAGGCCGCCCCACAGACGGTTCAACGCCCTCTCCCGTCTGAGAGCGACCAGCGAATGAATGAACCACGGCAGGATGAAAACCAGGAGGCCGCTGCCGAAGATCCCGGCGAGGGAGGTGAAGGCGATTGCGAGGGCATCCGCCCGGCCCGAGGAGGCGATATAGGAAGCGGCCGTCATGGAGAAGGATGTCAGCGTCAAGCACGCCATGAAGGCCGCGTATCGGCGGTCCTGGGAGCATCCATGGCCGATCGCGTTCACCGCGGCGACGAGGAGGCCTGCGAGGCCGATCGAGTAACAGGCGAGGGAATAGAAGAACGCGCAGCTTTCCACAGTTGCCCCCCGAGAATCGTTCCTTTTTCCTTCCGCCGCCTGAAAAGTTCCGGAATTTGCAATTATAACACTGCACATATCCCTCCGCGCGGATATCTTTTTCACTGGGAATTGCCGATAATTTCAATGAGCATAAGATGAGGGAAGGGACACTACCGCAATGAGAAACTCCGGCCTGCTCGAGCGCGCCTCCGCCCTCCGCAGGCAACATCGCGTTTCCTCGCGCAACGCCCCGGAGCTCGCGGGCGCCAGGAGGCCCGCCGCCCCCAAGCCCGCCGAGAGAGAGGGAGAGGAAGGCATCAGCGAGGACGACCGCGCCGAGATCCTCGCGGCCATCGAGGGCGTATCCCGCGGTAACAGGATATCCGCGGGCAGCGAACTCATGATCCTGCATCCCAGGCGCAAGGGCTTCGTCTTCCCCCTCGCAGTCAACGTGATCGCCGCCATCCTGACCGTCGGAGGGCTCCTGGGGCTCTCCCTCTTCTTCGGCCGGAGCCGGGCGGGCGTCCAGGAAGGGCAGGGCGTCGTCGCCTCGGCCGAGGGCAAGCTCATCCAGGAGATCAAGAAAGAGTCCGAATCCAAGCTCCTCGAGAAGGACAAGGCGATCGCCGACATCCAGGGCAGGCTCATGACGATCGACAAGCAGAGAAGCGACCTGGCCTCGAGCCTGGAGGACAGGGTCAAGGCCAAGGAGGCCGAGCTCAAGGCCTCCATGCAGGTCGAGCTCGACAAGGAGCGCAAGCGGCTCACCGCCCTCGGCCTCTCCGAGGACGCGATAAAGCAGCGCCTAAAGGCCTTCGAGGACCAGAAAAACGCCGAGTTCAACCGCGAGCTCGCGGCTTTCCAGAAGCAGGTGGACGCCGAGAAGGCGGCCAAGGACGCCGAGCTCGCCGGCCTCCGGGACGAGTACCAGAAGAACATCTCGAGCCTGGGCGACGAGCGCAAGAAAATCCAGGACGAAGCCAGCGCGAGGGAGCAGACGCTCAGGTCCACCCTCGACGCGAAGACCAAGGAGCTCGAGACCCAGACCGCGGCCGCCAAGGCCGGGATGGACAAGGCCAAGGCCGATCTCGCCCAGCTCCAGGACCAGAAGGCCAGGGCCCAGTCCGCCGAGGACAGGATCCTCGGTCTGTACGGCACGATACGGGCCGCGCTGCGGGACAGGCGCTTCGAGGACGCGGCGGCGGGTACGGCCGCCCTCGTCTCCTACCTGAACGATCCGACCGTCGTCTCCGCGCCCTCCATCCAGGGACGCCGCGAGGCCGACCTCTTCATAGCCGATGCCCTCGGCTCCCTCGCCCGCGGCGAGGTCGCGAAGGCGAGCGAGGACTCGAGCCTCCTCCTCCGCCAGTCGGAGCTCCTCGCCTCGGTAAGGGACTCGGTGGCGACGGCCGGAAAGGCCCTTCGCGCCGGCGACACGGCGACCGCCCAGGCCAAGTACAACCAGGCCCTCGCGGCAGTCCCCGAGATTCTCGCCGCGCACAGCTACTTCATAGACAAGGCCCGCGACGAGGAGACCCTCCGAGTGGCCAAGCTGAACGATTCCCTCGCGGCGGGAGATCGCTCCTATAAGGCCGGCGACCTCGCAGGCGCTTCCGCCCGCTATTCCGAAGCCCTCTCCTACCTGCCCATCGACGAGCGCGCCCGGTCTTCGATCGCACAACGCTTCGCCCAAGCCGGCGCGGCGGAGGCCGATAAAGCCCGGCGCGCCGCCGACACGAAGGCTGCGGCCGACCCGGCGGCGGCAGCCCGCAGGGATCTGGCCGCCGGGCATTGGCAGCAGGCGATCGCCGGCTACCTCGGCGTAATCTCCGCCTACCCCGCCGCCGACCAGACCGCGGAATCGGTCAAGGGAATAGAGAGCGCCCGCGCCGGCATGGTTAAGGATAGCGATTCGAGGACCGCCGCCGACGCCAAGACCATCGCCGATCTCAAGGCCGCGACGGACGTCTCGGCGGCGGACCTCAGGACGGGCCTCGCCGACCTCCAGAAGAGATACGACGCGTCCCTGGCCCGCGCCGCCCAGCTGGAGAAGGACCTCGCGACGGCGAGGAGCGACACGGCCAAGGCCGCGGCCGAGGCGGCATCGACCTCCCAGGCGGCCGCGGCGGCCGCGCAGGCCGGGGACATCGCCGCGCTCAAGAAAGAGGTCGATAGGCTGAAAGGCGTGGAGACCGCCTACAATCAGGTCATCGACGCCTACTCCTCCTACTCCTCCTCGGAGGACCAGGCCAGGAAGGGAGCGGACGCGGGAGCGGCCATAGCGGCCAAGGCGAGCCTGGACGCCTTCCTGGACAATCCCGCGACACAAGCGGCCTTCCCGCGCATGGGCGAGCGCGTCGGCCGGCTCCTCCAGGACTACCAGAAGAGCCTCTCCTCAGAGACCCTCCTGAGCGCCGCCGAGATTGCGATCGAGGCCACGCGGCTGAAGACGCCCAAGGAAAAGCAGGACTATCTGGACGCCCAGGCCACGCGTTATGCGACCGCGAATCCCCAGCTCAAGGACTTCATAGACAAGTTCAAGACGGTACAGTGACCTAGATCGTCAAACAAAGGGAAGAACGGGCGCCCCCGACCGATCCGTAGGCCGCTGCCCGGCTCACGGGGTGATATTGTAGATCATGGCGCTCCCATCGCTAGATCCGTTAATGCCGTCCGTACCTGAAATAAAAGTGCGGAGTCCGGTATCGAGGTAGCTGGATCCCCCGCCACCGCCCGAATGCTGGCCGCCGACGTCGCTGCCGCCCGAGCCGCCTCCGTAGTAGCCGCCGCCGCCGGCTCCGCCGTAATCCGGGTTCGAGGCTCCGATACCCAAGGCTCCAGAGGCGGCGGGGTATACTCCGAAATTCCCGTTACCTCCGCTACCGCCGGCCACCTGCGTGCCGCCGCCGCCGCCCGTGGTCGGAGTAAGGGATTGGCCTGCGCCTCCGTCCGCGTTGAGGGATCCGGCCCCGTAGCCCCCGCCGCAGCTTCCGCTTCCATTGGCGCCGACTCCGCCGCCCCCGCCGACGACCATGATCCGGTCGGCCAAGGCGATGCCCCCGTGCCTTAGGTCGGTGGCGCCGCCTGCGTAGGTGGTGAAGTTGCGGCAGGGCTGGCGAAGCCGAAGGAAACGATAGCCTTGCTGGCTATGCTCTTCCCGTCCTTGATCGCGGCGGAGATGGCCGGATTGTAGATGGGAGAGCTGCAGGTGAAACAGGCGAGCGCGAATAGCGCCGCGGCCAAGAAGGTCCGTCTCGACTTCAAAGTTTATACCTCAGCCGATGCCTAGCTCATGGAGAGATAATTCTGCTGACGACGCTGTCTTTAGGGGTTCCATGCGATCACGAGGAGCATCTTGGTCTATGCCTCAATTCGCCTCAGCCGTGCAATCCATCCGCGAGGAAGTGCTGGACCTGCTTGAAATGCTCATCCGTCTATTAAAAGGGGGACAGCTCGTACTACTTGGATTGAACGTATAGGTCGTACCAATACGATTGGCCGCCCGCCCCAGGGCCTGTCTGGGGGCTAAAAAGCGTTCCGCCGTCGGTCGAAATATGGATATAGCTATTCGCTCCATTGATCGCGAGCACCGCCACGATCGTCCCGTCGTATGAGAGCACCGGCTTCCGTATCGCGAAGCCGGAGCCCGGCAATCCCCCCGATACCGTCCAGGTCGATCCGCCGTTCGTCGAAGTAAACAGGCTCAGATCGTTGACCACGACGACGAGCTTGCTCCCGTCCCCAGACATGGCCGAGGCCGTCATCGGCGTGCCGAGCGAGGTCCCTGGCGGGTAGCTTGGGAGAGGGGTCCATGTTGTGCCGGAATTCGTAGAAATGTAGCCGGTCGTCCCGAAGGTAATGAATAGCTTCGAGCCGTCCTTGGTGATTGCCCAGCCGCTCGGATTCTGGTTGCCTTCGGATGTGTAGCCCTTTGTCGTGGCCGTCCAGCTCCATCCAAGCGCGCCGTCATAGGTGCCCGTCCAAATATAGACATTGAACGAGCCGTCGCCTCCGTTGCACCCTATCCATTTCAGCCCGTCGCCCGAGCACTGAGCCTGGCTCCACCAGGATCCCCCCGAGATCGTCGTCTGATTCCAAGTCGCGCCCGAGTCCCGCGAGTAGAAGAAGTCCTGGGTGCCGTCGTAGACGTTGGCCCCGAGGATAGCCCCATTGTCCGATGATGAGAGACCGGAGAAGGCGAGGCTTCCGATGCCGCTTAGGATGGTCCAATTCGCTCCGCTGTCGATCGAGCGATAGAGGCTGGAAGGCGTAAGGTACGCTCCAGCGGTTCCTATGAGCTTGGTCCCATCGGAGGAGCCAATGATGTGCGTCCAGTTCAGGCTCGGTCCGCCGGAAGACCAAGTCGTCCCTCCGTCCGTAGAGGACCAGACGGGGCCGTTGTATACCGGCGCGGAGATCCTGTAGGGATTCCCCGCGACGTAGACGGAAACCGCATAGTTTTGGATCGAGGAGTCGGCGGCCGTAACCGTATAGGTAACCATGTTCCTGAAATCGGTCGGGGCCAGGGACGTGGGGCTCACGCTCGCCCCCGGCGAGATCGCGATCGTCGGCGCCAGGGAGGCTAGGTTAGTCCCGTAGGGCACGGTCAAGGAGATGGAATGCGTACCCTCCGTGACGGTCCCGAGGCTTGGTATGGACATGAAGTCGAAGGCCGTGATCGCCTTCGCCGAATTAGGGGCAATCGTGACGGTAACCGTATACACCTTCAATGAGGCATCGGCCGCGGTTACCGTGTAGGGCACCGCGGCGCTAAAATCGTTCGCGCTGATTCCGCTCGTTTGGGTTATCGCTCCGACTTTTACGCTAGCGCCCGTTGCCGAGAAGGTCGCGACAAGGCCGTTCACGTTCGTCCCGAACGGAACGGTTACGTCAATCGCGAGCCCGACGATGGTGGCAGTGCGGTCCGCGGATAGCAGCTGCACCGAATTCAGCGCCTGCAAGAACCCGAAGCTCGTAATGTCCTTCGACGAATTCGGGGCCACAGTCACGGTGATCGCATAGGTCTTCGTCGAGGCGTCAGCGGCCGTCACGGTGTAGATAACCACGCCGGAAAAATCGTTGGCGGTGACGTCGCTCGTCTGCGGCGTCGCGCCGACCTTTACGCTCGCCCCGGTGGTCCCGAAGGTGGCTTTCAGGTTGGTCACCGTCGTCCCGAAGGGAACGGTGATGCCTATCGCGGTGCCCGTGATCGAGGCGATGCAGTCCGAGCTCACCCCGACAGGGGCGTTCAGCGCCGAGGCGAATACGAAGCTCGTTATATCCTTGGAGGAGGCGGTCGCGACGGTCACGGTCGCGGTGTACCTCTGCGTCGAG
>JANXYQ010000093.1 GCA_025355995.1 Spirochaetaceae bacterium
CTATCGAGCCCGAAGGGATTGCCGAGCGCCACAACGAATTGTCCTACTTTCAGGCTCTTCGAGTCGGCAAGGGGCAGCGGTGAAGCGGCGGTAGTCTCGGAGATAGCCAAGACCGCGAGGTCATTAGAGGGGTCCTTGCCGATTACGCTCGCCTTATAGGTCTTCCCGTTGTCGAAGGAGACCGTCACCTTATCCGCGTTGGCGACGACATGGTAGTTCGTCACGATGTGGCCCTTCGAATCGTAGACAAATCCCGATCCCGTTCCCTCCTGCGGGACGGCTCTTCCGATGGCGTCCTGGCCCACGATGCTGCTCGTGATATTCACGACCGAGGGGAAGGCTTGATTGTAGACGGCCTCCACTTGCGCTTCCAGCCCGAGGGCGCTAGCCTGTTCAGCCATTGCAGCCGCCGGCGCCAGCGCGAGAATCGCGATCAGGGCGAATACACCCTTGTTGGCCTTTGGACGACTGGAGCGAGTCGGCTGGTTCGCGAGTTTAAGGCTTATCATTTCTGGACCCCGAATTCCTTCATCGCGATGAACTTCCCGTGCCAGGAATGATACCAAACCTGTCCCGTGTACCCGTTCACGCCGAGCATCCCATACACGGCTCCGTCCTTGAGTACGTGAAGGGTGTAGTAGCCGTAGAACTTATCGGCCCCGTCCTCGACTTTGAGGCCAGGCTGCTGGGCATCGAGAGCCTTCTGCGCCAGTTCGCGCGCCTTGGCCTCAGAGATGGACATCGGAGAAGAGGCCTGGGGCTGGAAGAAGAGCCCGCCCATCATACCGCTCGCCATCATGCCGTACTTCTGGTTCCACATCATGTTCGGTCCCGGTTCGGGGGATACCGCGCCTGTGTACTTGTTCATGATCAGTTCCAGAGCCTTCTGGTCACCGCCCTTTTCCCCGATCTCGAGATAGAACTGATTGGAGAACTCCATGATCTCCGCGATCTGGAGCTTATCGTCGCCCCACGAGGCGAGGTACTTCTTGGCCTGATCCGCGGCTTGATCGATCGTGAGCGGAGCCTGATTCCCCAGCGGGATATAATTGTAGGCGCCGCCCATCATCCCCTGCCCATAGCCGCCCATCATGCCGCCACCATAGCCGCCGCCCATCATGCCCTGCGCGCCGAGGACAGCAGCCACAAGAGCGGCCAAACATGCGACCACCAACATCTTCTTCATATCCTGCTCCTTTGCGCCGTATGCGCATATCCTAAGAAACTATCCTTTGACGCCATCTTCAATTCGAACTACTTTCCGAGCAAAGGCAGGCCAGCCTGTTCCCAGGCGATCATGCCACCTTCGAGATCGAGCACATTCGTATATCCCAGGCGCACGAGCTCCTTCGCCGCGATCGCGGACATGTGGCCGCTCCTGCAATACACGACGAGGGCTGCATTCTTGTCCTTGGGGTACTTGGCGATAAGGCTTGCAGTCTGATCGTAGGGGATGAACGCATCGGTACCTGATATCACGCCGGCATACGGGATGTGCACATTGACGAGGTAGAAGTCCTTGGCCTTCAGTATGGCCGACAGTTCTTGCGGAGTTACTTGCCGGACCTTCGCGGCCGGGCTCGCATTCAGAAATGCAATCGCCGACAGGATGACAACCCCGATTGCCAGAACCGTCTTGACCCAATTCCGTAGACCGCTCATATCAACTACTCCCGCGTATCTCAGTATCGATACGCTCCATCTCGAATTGGATTTCAATAGCAAGAGTACTCAAGGATGATGAAGCGATTGTGAACGCCATCTATTTTTACGATGCGGCCGTAGTCCACTCTATTCAGCCAGGATGAAGGCCGCCTGTTTTTACGATGAACTGGCTCTAGCCAAGAACAGTTTGTCTTGAACGTCATTCGGTATACGAATAAACTTATTAAGCGAAAGGTCTAGCAAGGAGTCCTTCATGCGCTCTAGCCCAGGCAACTACCGCAACAGGCTCGGATTTCGTATCGCGGTCTTTGCCGCAACTACTACGTTCATCGCATATGCGCTGACGCTAGGATATATCGGTGTAAGCATCCGAAGCTCCTCGAGTGAAGCTGCGCTCCGGGAAGCTCAAGGACTGGCTGCGACCCAGGCGGCTACAGCTTCATCGGAATTCGTCTTCGTCAGGTCGTCGATCAGCGAGCTCGCCCATCTACTATCGATGACGGACATGTTCCCGAGGGCATCAAAGCGTCAACTCATCGATGGCATGTTGAAATCGACAGTCGAGAAGGAGACGAGGTTTATCAATGCTTGGGCGGTCTTCCTGCCTGGAAGCATCGATGAGAAGACAGTCTCGCAGTTCGCATGGCATCGGATGGGAACTGATCTAGTCGCTAAAGAATACCCAACGGACAAGAGTTCCAAGCTACTCGCGACTGTACGAGAAACGAAGGAAGTCTGGGTTTCCGAGCCTTATGCAGTTTCGCAGCTTGCCGGAACCATGACCATGGCAAGCAAGGGCGGAGAACTTGCGAGCAGCATCGCTGCCCCTATCATTGACGCCTCAGGGAATGTCATAGGCGTAGTTGGCGCCGATTTCAACCTTGCGGCTCTTCAGGATCGCATGGGGAAGACTGGCTTCTTCGACAATGGCTATGGCGAGCTTCTGTCGAACGAAGCGATGGTCGTGACCGCGAAGGACTCAAAGCGCATAGGCGCAGCGGCTCACGAGCTCGAAGACGATTCAGGCACGGCGATCAAGAGCGCGATTGCCGAAGGCAAATCGATGGCCCTCGTGTCGAAGGGCGACGAGCACGGCCCCAGCGCCTTCAAGTACCTGACGTCCGTAGATACTGGCGTGTCGGGCAAGTCATGGAGCTACTTGATCGTCATTCCCTATGCGGAAGTGATGGCGAAGGTCGTGAAACTCGTCAGCATGACTATCGCGATAGGCGTGCTTTCTCTCATCGCGGCGGTCCTGACCATCGGAGCCCTGATCTCGAGAATGATCCGTCCGCTCACTGCCACGGTGGGAGCGCTCAAGGAGATATCCGAGGCCGGAGGCGATTTGACGAGAAGGATCGAGAGCGATCGACGCGATGAGGTCGGCCTACTCGCAGAGCATTTCAACAGGTTCAGCGAATCCCTCGCCCAGCGCATAGGCGCCATAATTGCTTCGGCCCAGTCGCTTTCCAGGACAGGAGAGGAACTTCAAGAGAGTATGGGAACTGTAGCGAGTGCGGTGACCGAAATCGTAGCTAGCCTACAGGAGATGAAGGAAGGCGCGAACCGACAAAGCACGAGCATTCAGAAGTCTTCCGATGCGACGACACTAATACTAGGAAGGATACAGAAACTCGAGGATCTGGTCGCTCGTCAATCAGGCTGCGTTTCACAGTCGTCAGCGGCCGTGGAAGAGATACTGGCCAACATAGGCTCCATGGCTCACAACGCGGAAATCGCCGGCGAACAATATGCCAGCTTGGTCACTGCATCAGAAAGCGGAACGGCCGTGATCGCCGAGGTTAGCCAAACGGCCAAAGAGATCGAGCAGCAGTCGGCAGCATTACGCGAGGCGAATACCATCATCGCAGCCATCGCTTCGAAGACAAACCTCCTCGCCATGAACGCCGCGATAGAGGCTGCCCATGCAGGAGACTACGGCAAGGGCTTCGCCGTGGTCGCGGACGAGATACGCAACCTCGCGGAGAACTCCGCCATCCAGTCTAGGGGCATCGGCAACAATCTGAAGACCATCCAGAGTTCCATAAACGCCGTCGTAGGCGCATCGACCAGGGCGGAGAAGGCCTTCGCGGATATTCGAGGTATGATTTCGAGCCTCTATACTCTCCAAGAGGAGCAGAAGCAAGCATTGCTGGAACAGCGGGAAGGGTCATCGTCAACGATCGAAGCTCTAGCCACTATCAAGGAGGCGACCGCCGAAGTAGATTCGTCAACCTCCCAAATGCGCGAGGCTTGCGCGAGCCTGGCCTCTGGAATGAAGTCCGTAGCCGGCGCTAGCCAGGAGTTCCTGGAAGGAGTCGGCGAGATCGCGAAAGGGGCCGCAGACATAGACGACTCGATAGTGCATGTCGCGAGCCTCGCCACCGATAACAGCGACAATATCGCCAAGGTCGCCGCAGTCGCCGGCACGTTCAAAATCGCATGAACAGCCTGCGGTCTATGTGGGCGAAGCGATTCAAGCCCGAGAAGAATGTTCTCCTAAGCTACTCGCTATTCATGCTGATCGTCGTTGCCGGTGCGTCTTCGCTTCTCGGGATCGTGCTCACTGGTTTCGTGCGTGGCCATGTCATCAGAATGCATGCCTCGTTCTATGCCGATAGCCTCTCATCAGCCTTCAGTTCAACGCTTCCTGGTGCATCGAAAGAAGAGCTCGCGCGGGCACACGACAGCCTTGAGCGCGAGGGGCTCCTCATGCATGTCAAGACAATGTCCATATGGGACTCGTCAGGAGTATTGCTCTATGGCGAGGCGTCCCCATTCATAGGCGCCGTAGGAAATGATCCGCTCGTAGATGCACAATCGGGCTCTCTCCGTTTCATCTACAAGACTACATCCGTACGAGGGATGTTCGATCTTCCGCGAGGCGATCTTGCCTTATACCTGCCGATCCGAGACTTGAGAAGCACGGTAATTGGAGTGATTGGCCTAATAGAATCAGACGAAGGGCTCGCCGACGACCTGGGGATCGCGGCGCGGACCATCGCTCTCTATGTATCGTTCGCCGGAGTCGCGATCTACGCTTCCTTGTTCATGCTGTATTTCAGGTCCTACCGCCGGCAATCCCTCTACTCTGCAAGACTGAAGAAGAGCAAGGAGAGTATCATCTTCGCAATGTCGAGTCTCTCGAGTCTCCGGGACCAAGAGACGGGAGGCCACCTTGAACGATGCGAGGAGTATGTACGCCTGCTTGCAGGAGAGCTTCGCGAGGACCGCATATTCCGACGGTATGTCGATGCCGAATACATCGAGTCCCTAGCCAACGTCGCACCACTGCACGATATAGGCAAGGTCGGAATCGATGACGCAATCCTACGCAAGCCGGGGAAGCTGACACCGGATGAATACGAGATCATGAAGACTCATTGCGCGCTCGGAGCCTCCATCCTCGAAGCCGCCCGAGAGCGATTGCCTTTCGAATCCGAGCTTGAACTTGCGATTGAACTGACACGCCATCATCATGAACGATGGGACGGCACAGGATACCCATATGGGCTATCCGGCGAATCGATTCCGCTCTCGGCGCGTATTATGGCGATTGCGGACGTCTATGACGCCCTTAGGTCCGAGCGATACTACAAGAAGGCTATCGGGCACGCGGAATCGCTCAAGATAATAAAGGCTGGGGCAGGGACACAATTCGATCCAAGACTATTGTTCATCGTTGAAACCTGTAGCGACAAACTCGAAAGGATATATAATGGAACTCCATGTATCTCATAGATGTCCTTGACATATACTGTTTTGGCGATTCATCAACTCAATAGCCTGCGTTCATGCTCCGTTCATAGTCCTCATATATTATTCTCTTGAACACGACGCGCGAGAGGGAGCGAGTATATGGACCATAGGTATATCCCGCCGCTTCGACTGAACGAACTTACGCCGCTCTTTGATGCTTTCATGAAGCATTTGCTCCCAGAGCGTCGAATCAAGGTCGAACTCCTGCAAACAATTGGAGCTCAACCTGGATCGAGAATATTGGATTTTGGCTGCGGCACAGGGACTCTCGCCATCATGCTCAAGCTCGCGCAGCCCGAGGCGGTAATCGTCGGACTAGACATCGACGCGACTGCGTTGGGCATAGCGCGCGACAAGGCGGTTCGGCATGGCGTTGATGTGCGCTTCGACCAGTACGATGGCGCCAGCCTGCCGTACGCCGACTCAAGCTTCGATTATGTGGTATCGACCTTCGCATTCCATCATCTGCTCGATTCCCAAAAATATGGGGCACTGCGCGAAATACTCCGAATCCTCGCGTCCGGAGCCACCTTGACCGTGGCGGACTTCGACCGCTCTCATAAGGTCCTGCTTCGGGGTGCGTTCCTCCTCCCCAGGCTTCTCGATGGTCTCGCTAACACCAGGGCGAACGCGCTAGGCCTTATTCCCTCCATGTTGGCCGAGTGCGGCTTCCTCGAAGTCGGCCGGAGAGAGAGATACGCGACCCTATTCGGCGAGGCTAGCGTAATCCAGGGCCGAAGCCCCCCGAGCTCCAACTCTCGCCAGGAGAAATCCCACGCGTAGGATCATCGCAATTTTCTCGCTCCTTCTTGGTGCAGCATTTTTGAGCGCCGATGACCTCAAGGACGCGCTTAAGCGGTTACAACTCCGGACGGTCGACTCAGCGATACAGCCCATCGACTTCGAGCTCCCCTCCCTCTCCGGGATCTCTACTCGGCTCAGTTCGCTTCACGGCAAAGTCGTCTTCTTAAACTTCTGGGCTACCTGGTGCGGACCCTGCAGATCCGAGATGCCCGCTATCGAGCGACTATATGAAACACTCGGGAAGAGCGGTCTCGAGATCGTCGCCGTCGACCTTCGCGAATCGCGAGATACGGTTGCCTCGTACGCGAAGGAACTCGGCCTGAAATTCTCCATTCTCCTGGACACGCAAGGGCGGGCGGGTTCGGACTATGGCGTGAGCTCGATCCCGACGACGCTCATCCTGGATCGCGATGGCATGATCTTCAGCGCCGCCGTCGGCGCGAGGGCGTGGGACTCGCCGGAGATGCTCGCTCTGTTCCGGCGGCTCCTCGCCGCGAGACCGCTCGCAAGGGATGCTAAGTAGCGATGCGCGGCGATATAGGATACCTCCTCGCCTTCGGGGCAGGCTTCCTTTCCTTCGCATCTCCATGCATCCTCCCGTTGCTCCCCTCCTTCCTCTCGTTCGTTGGCGGTACGCCTCCGGCCGAGGATGAACCTGGAAACAGAGCAGGCGTAAGAAATCTGGCTCGAATCGCCATGTTCGTCCTGGGCTTCGCCTTGGTATTCGTCTCCCTAGGCCTGCTCTTCGGCGGCGGCGGGCTGCTATTTGCAAGATGGCGGAGCATCATCGATCGTGTTGCCGGAGCGCTTGTCATCCTGTTCGGGCTCAACACGATGTTCGATTGGGCGAATGCGCTCAATAGGGAACTGCGATTCCACCCGCGGGCGAGGCCCCGGTCAGGCATCGGAGCGATGCTGGTCGGCGCCGCTTTCGGCGCGGGCTGGACCCCCTGCGTGGGGCCGGCCCTAGCATCGATCCTATTCATGGCGGGAGCCGGGGGAGATCCAACTCGCGGAGCCGCCTTGCTCGCCGTGTACGCGGCCGGCCTCGGGCTACCATTCCTCGTGGCAGGTGCCTTCGTATCCTCCCTCTCGAACCAGATTCAAGCGATACGGGTGCATGCGAGGGCGATACGCGTCGCCAGCGGCGCATTGATGACGCTCATGGGGCTCCTTATCGAACTGGGAAGCCTTTCGAGCGTCAACGCATCGATGTTCGGCATTGCGGCCAAGTTCCAGAATTGGGGCGCCGACCATGCTGTCGCCCAGCGAGCCATCTTCGGCGCTATCTTCTTGGCCCTAGCAGCCTTCGGATCGATTCTCGGGCTCCGATATGCAAGACGATCCATGAACCAGAATACAATCGCGCGGAGGAGGCTGATCGCCAGTCTGGCGTTCGCTGCATTCACGATTGTCATGCTGTCGCTCGCCGCCCTCGTTTTCGCCGGAGTAGCGCGGCCGAACGAGATCCTCGCGGGCTGGCTTCGGTTCCAGGGAATCTAAAGCGTATGCCAGTTTGGCAGAGGCCTATTCTCGCCCTGTGGCTGATGCGCCTCTCCGTCGGGCATCGGTCTTCACGCCTTCGACGCGAGATACGGCTATTTTGCCTGACTTGCCTTTAATTAGCACCAAGCCCCTGCTGTTCGCACTGAGGATCGACATCCTGCTCTGTGACAACAGGCTCGTTGGGATAAGGACCTCCCCAGGACCAGCCATGGCCTCGAGCCTCGCGGCGAGATTCACCGTATCTCCGATGACGGTGAAATCCCGCAGATCCTCGGAGCCTACGTCTCCCTCTACGACTGAGCCCGCGTTGATGCCGATGCCGACGCGTAAGCCGGCCAATTCCTCGCGCGACGCTGCGACGAGGGAGACGATCTTGAGCGCGCAGAGGGTGGCAGGCCTTTCGTCGTCGAAGGTCGCCATGATCTCATCGCCTACGAATTTATCAATGATTCCGCCGAAGGCGCCGATCGCCGTCGCCTGCAAGTCCAAGAGTCGATTGAGCACTCTGATGACGATCTCCGGCTCGTTGCTTTCCGTGAACGCGGTAAAGCCGCGTATGTCGGAAAAAAGGATCGCTCTCCGTGCGCGGATAGGCTCCCGGAATCCGCCTCCCGACGGGGCGCCCGCGCGCACAGCCCGTTTCGTCGACTCGCTGACGTACTTGGAGAGACGCTCCTTCTCCTCGAGGGCCGCGGCCATGCCGTTGAAGCGATTGGCCATGGTGCCGAACTCGTCCTGTGCCGCGAGCTCGATACGCGTCTCAAGGCGCCCGCGCTCGATATCCTCCATCGCTGACGAGATCAGCCTCGCCGGCCTGACGGCAGAAGTCGAAACGAGGCGATGCAAGATGAGCGCCTGAAGGAGTTCGGCGAGAATCGCGACCCCGATGGCGAGCGCCTCGTATCTCGCGAAATCAGCGTCATGCAGGCGCATCGATGCGGATTGGTCGATCTCCACGGCGACCGCGAAGCTCTTGCCGGGGAAAAGATCAGCTCTCGCTATAATGGTCATGACCATGCCGATCCGCGATCCGTTTCGCGAATCTCCGCGCGCGATCTCGATGGTATCAGAAGCTATGGCTTTCGCCAGCTCGGAGGCATACCGAGACTCGTATGGGCCCGATTTCTTGTCGACCACAGCCACGGGCCGGAAGTTATCATCCACGAGTGCGATCGAATCGACGATGAAGCCCCCACTCTCGGCCCCGACTGCCATCGCACCCTGGAATACCTTTGTAATTGCGTCGATAAACACCGAATCCTTGGAACTCCGGAACCTGTCGCCTTCGTGCGAGAACAGATCCTCGGCCTCTTTCCTGACAAAGGCGGCATAGGTTCGCGCATGGTTCTCCATCTGGGCTCCTGTAAGGGTTTGGAACAGGAAAGGAAACCCTACCAGGACACCAGCGATTACTAGCAGCGAGCTGGCGAAGAATATGAGCGTGACGCGTTTACCGAGCTTGATTTCGATCACCTCTCAAGCGATTGCGACGGCACATGAGCGAAGGTAGCCGTGGCTATCGATATTTCCGCCGACGGAAGCAGAAGGCTCGTCGAGGCGTTCGGCCGACCCCGCAAGTGTCGGGGTCGGCGACGAAGCGGCACTCCGAAAACTATTTCAGGTTATATGGCCGCAAGAGCTTGTCCACCTGGATCGTCTTGCCCGCGTCGTTCTTGGTCTCTACTTTCGCGAAGGCCCAGCCCTGTATCTTCGCGGGATCGACGCCCGCCGCGATGAAGGGCGCGGGATCGAGGACGAAGACAAGGTCCTTGTCGTTCTTCGACATGTCCTTGGCCCACTCGAGCATGCTGCCATTGCCGAGCTTGATGCCGTAATGGTCGAGCTTTTCGTGGTAGCCGATCCTGGCCCGCTGTGTCCTGACTATCTCGGCGAAGGTTGCCTCCAGGGACTTCTTGGCATCGGCCGCGAACTTGTCGCTTCCCAGCTCGAAGTGGTACATGAACCGGCCATCCTCGAGCTCATACTTGATGCCGTCGACTTTGGGCAGCTTGGCGATATCGAGCCCCGCCGCGACGAAGGGAGCTGCGTCGAAGGAGAACTCGACATCGGGCTTGTCGAAGTCGACGCCAGCGACGGTGTTATTCCTCGCGAAGTCGGAGGAGAAGGATACCTCGTCTCCCGCGGGAGAGCTCAGGGTCCAGGCCTGGTCTTCCTCAGACCATTTGACTCGGCCCGAGGATGCGTCGGCCACGGCCTTGAAGGAACTGTTGGCGACCTTCGCCACCACATCGGTGCTCGAGCAGCCGACTGCACCGAACGCGGCTACGGCGATGGCAGCCAGCACCGAGGCCCTTACATAGATATTCGTTTTCATGTTTCTACTCCTTTAGGCTATCGCCGTGATCTCGTAACCGGCATCGGCTACGGCAGATTTCATGGCCGCATCGTCCAGAGTCGATCCCTCGACTACAGCTTTCTTCTTCCCGAGATCCACCTCGGCCTTGGTCATGCCGGCTATGGACTCGAGCGCCTCTTTGACGTGAGCGACGCAGTGGCCGCAGGACATGCCTTCGATTGAAAGTACCTTCTTCATCGTGATTCCTCCCTATCGTATGAGCTTATGCGTAGGCTTTGAAGCGCCGTAATCTGAGAGCGTTGGTGAGCACCGAGACCGAGCTCAAGGACATCGCCGCCGCTGCCAGGATCGGGTTGAGCAAGGGCCCGCCGAAGGCGTAGAGAAGGCCGGCCGCGACCGGGATGCCGAGGACGTTGTAGCCGAAGGCCCAGAAGAGGTTCTGCTTGATGTTGCGGATGACCTTCTTCGAGAGCCTGATGGCGGTCGGCACGTCCATGAGGTCCGAGCGCATGAGGACTATGTCCGCGCTCTCCATGGCCACGTCGGTGCCCGAACCGATCGCGATGCCGATGTCTGCCTGGGCGAGGGCGGGAGCGTCGTTAATGCCGTCGCCGACCATGGCTACGACCCGTCCCACGGCCTGCAGCTTCTTCACTTCCTCGGCCTTGTCCTGGGGCAGGACCTCGGCGAGGACGGTGTCGATGCCCACGGTCCGGGCGATGGCCTCGGCGGTCTTCCGCGAGTCGCCGGTGATCATCGCCACCTTGACGCCCATGCTATGGAGAGCCTCTATAGCCCTTGCGCTCGATTCCTTCACGACGTCGGCCACGGCTATGATCCCCGCATACCGCCCGTCGATGGCGACGAACATGGGGGTCTTGCCTTCGCCTGCGAGAGCGTCCGCCTCTCCCATTGCGACGTCGAAGTCGACATGGTTCGCCTTCAGGAGCTTGGCGTTGCCGGCGAGCACGGACTTACCACCTATGCTCGCCTTGATTCCGAAGCCGGGCAGGGCCTCGAAGCCTTCGACCTGGAGTATCGGGAGCTTGCGCTCCTCGGCCGCTCGGACGATGGCCTCGCCCAAGGGGTGCTCCGAGGCCTTCTCGGCCGAGGCGGTCAACGAAAGGAGCTCGTCCTCGCCGATGCCGTTCGCGCTCACGATATCCGTCGTCTCGGGGCGTCCTTTTGTCAGCGTGCCCGTCTTGTCGAAGACGATCGTGTTCACCTTGTGCGCGGTCTCGAGGGCCGCGCCGGACTTTATGAGGACGCCGTTCTCGGCACCGCGCCCGGTGCCGACCATTATGGCTGTCGGCGTCGCGAGGCCCAGGGCGCAGGGGCAGGCGATGGTCAGGATCGCCACAAAAACCGTGAGGGCGAAGACCACGCTATGACCGAGGAGAAGCCAAATCCCCGCTGATACGAGGGCGATCGCGAACACGACAGGCACGAAGTAGCCGGAGACGATGTCCGCCATCTGCGCGATGGGCGCCTTCGAGCCCTGCGCGTCCTCGACGAGCTTAATTATGTGGGCGAGGACCGTGTCTGCGCCGACCTTGGTCGCCTTGAAGCGGATCGAGCCGTTCTTGTTGACGCTCGCGCCGATGACCTTGTCGCCGACCGACTTCTCCACCGGCATACTCTCGCCGGTCAGCATGGATTCGTCCACCGAGGTCCTGCCCGAGACGATCTCGCCGTCCACGGGGATGCGCTCGCCGGGCTTCACCAGAATGAGGTCGCCCTCCTCGACTTCCTCGATGGGCAGCTCCATCTCGACCCCGTTCTGGATGACGGTGGCCGTCTTGGGCTGGAGGCCCATGAGCTTCTTGATCGACTCCGAGGTTCGGCCTTTCGACACAGCCTCCAAGGACTTGCCGAGGAGGATAAGGGTGATGATGACGCCCGCGGTCTCGAAGTAGAGGCTGCCCACCGCCTTGAAATCACCGTTAGCGATCCCGAAGACCGAGTAGAGGCTATAGAGGATTGCAGCGCTCGTGCCCATCGCGATGAGGCTGTCCATGTTCGGAGCCCGGCGCCAGATGGCCGAGAAACCCACGACGTAGAATCGATGTCCGGCCGCTATGACTGGGATCACGAGAGCGATCTCGAGGAGGGCGTAGCGCAGGGGATAGTTCATCGCGTTGATGCCTGAGGGCAGGGGCCAGCCGAGCATGGCCCCCATCGCGATGTAGAGGAGGGGGATCGAGAAGGCCGCCGATATGGCGAACTTGATCCACAAGGTCCTGATCTCGCGCTCCTTGGCAGCCTTGTGCTCGTCGACGGCCTTCGCCCCTTCGAGCGCGAGGGGCGTGTAGCCCGCCTTGACGATAGCCTGCTTGATCTCCGAGAGCCTGGCGGCCGAGGGGTCGTACAATATCGCGGCCTTCTCCGTGGCGAAGTTGACCGACACCAAGGACACGCCCGGAACCTTGCCAACGGCCCGCTCTATCGCCTTGGCGCAAGCGGCGCAGCTCATCCCGCCGACGGGGATCGTGACTTCCTTGTCCCTTCGCTCTTCGATCGCCTCGTAGCCGGCCTTGGCGACAGCGGCCTTGATCTCCTCTACAGTGAGCTTGCCGTCCTCGAACTTGACGAGGAGCTTCTCCGTCGCGAAGTTGACCACGGCTTCCTCTACGCCCGAGAGCTTCTTGACCGCGCGCTCGGAGGCCTGCGCGCAAGCCGCGCAGGTCATCCCGTTTATCTTGAGGCTTTCCGTCTTGACCATTATCTTCCCTCCCTGACTCGATCAGGATCGTTCGTGATGTTGATTGTCCTACCTTCGGAGCGACGGCAGGATTCGCCTGCGCCATCGCCTTTCCCCTGCTGCCCGTGGTTATGCCCCGGCATGAGCATCATGGCGATCATCATGATCGGGCAGAGCAGATATACGAAGGACCCGAGCCCCTTCCCGGAACTCCGAACTCCAAGGACAGACAGCAGCACGACTATCCCGATGGGTATCAGGCAGCAGAGGACCATCATGGCCATGTGATGCCGCCCCATGAATGAGCCTACCGATTTGATCTTGTCTCGCACCATATATTCCTCCTTCATCTATTACCGAGAGCAGCAGCCACCCGCGCCGCCGCCCGACGAAGCCCGGTACGCGGCCACCTCAGCCTTCACCTTCTTGACATCGACCTTCGAAAGATCGTCTACCGTCTTCACGTAGCCGTGGAGCATCCCCATCCAACACTGGAAGGTGAAGTCCTGGGTGATCGTTAGCGCTGGAGTCTCGAGCTGGCCTTTCGCCAGGTCGAGTCCTCCGTTGTACTCCGGGAACATCACGACGTTGTTGCACGAAGTCAGCTGTGAAGCCTTGAACTTGATGACCGCCTTCATGCCCTTCTGAAGCACTATCGCCGCGGGCGTGTAGCCTCTATTGTCTACGGTGATCGTGATCTCCTGGACGCTATCCTTGACGACCGGCATACCGATGGTATCGCTCGGGACCCGCCCCCCAGCGAAGGCCGGGTTGCTCGTACCGGAACAGCAACTAGCGCCACCGCCACCAAGCAGACCCTGGAGCCCGGTGCCAGGAGCCGCGGTACCCTGCGAGCCGTCAGGAGCGGCGGCTACCGATCCGTCGGTGCTGCTCGATGGATCATCCGCAACAACGCCGCCGGAGAGGTCCTTTACGACGCTGATGCGGCTCGAGATCATACCCATCCAGCAGGTGTAGGCGATCGTACCGGTCTTCTTCGGCGTGAACTCGACGAGATTGTCGCCCGCGACGAGCGTCTTCTGAATACCGTAAGCGGGAATCGTCACCGGGTTGTTGCAGCCGTTGAGCTCGTCATCGGTAACGCGAATCGTCCACTTAACGGGCACGCCCGCCTGGACGGTAAAGGGCACGTAGTATCCGTCCTTGAACTCGGTAGTGACGGTCTGGACTCCATTCTCGAGCTTCGCAACGATCCCCGAGCTTTTCTTGCTCGCGACCGTCGTGGCGCCTACGATACCATCAGATACCGAGACAGGACCGGCGGACGCAAGGGCAACACCACCATTCGAACCGAAGGTCGGAAGAGCGATACCCGCCAGCGAGGCCGCACGCGAGAACGTGACGACGCCGAGGAACATGACCAGGATCGCGCTCGCCTTGACCATTACGGGCAGGAAGCGCCGAGGCAACATGGTCGCCGCGAGGCCGAAGCCGAGCATTAGGGGCACAGTCCCGATGGAGAAGATGAACATTGAGAGAGCGCCGGCGAAAAAGCTTCCTGTTCCGAGGGCGTAGAGCTGCATTGTCTGCAAAGGGCCGCAGGGCATAAGCCCGTTCAAGAGGCCAACGGCGAAAGGACCGCGTATCTTCGCGGGGCGCCCGGCCTCCGAGCGCTGCGAGCGTTCAATCCCCTTCCTGAGACCGGCCGGAAGAAGGCGGGATAGCTTGGGAAGGGCCGGGACGAGGCCGAGCATCTTCAGGCCGAGGTAGAGCATGAAAAGCCCTGCGGCGCCCGCGATCGCTCCCTTGACGGTCGGGGAGAAGTTGAAAGCCGAGCCCAAGGCCCCGACGATGCCGCCGATGATCGTATACGAGATCACTCGTCCGCCGTTGTAGAGAAGGCCAGGAGACAAGCTAGCAAGCTTGCTCTGAAGTCTTGGCGCTACCGGTGCAGATTCTATAGAGCTAGCAGAAGTTGCCTTGATGCTCTGCGACAGCGAAATGCCGCCGCACATGGCCACGCAGTGCACCGAGGTCAGGAGGCCGACGATGAAGAGCATACCGTAGCCAATCGATGCGTCGATCTTGGGAAGAGCGTTGAAGAGCCCTGCTGAACTAGCTATCATGTATGCAGCCGCGAGCACGAGGCCAATGCCGAGGGCGACGAGAGTGCTCGCGTTCCGTTTAGCTCTGACGGTGTATCCAGCTTTTTCTATAGCAGTCTTGGCCGCTTCGGGTGAAGTCTGGCCCTCGTCATACTCGAATACGACTTCTCCGCCCTGCTGATTCGCCTTCGCGCGAAGGACTCCGGGGATCGCGAGGAGGGCTCGTTCTATCCGCGCCTCGCAGGATGAACAGGTCATGCCCTCCACGAACAATGTCAGCGTTTTAGTTCCCATCGAACAGACCTCCTAGGCGATGCAAGCCGAGGGCGGCTCACATAGGACGAGGAGAATGTAGCAGTGGTCTATGAACGCAGTATGAACGCTGGCTATTTCTTCTCTGTATTTGCAATACCCAGGCACCCTTTCAGGGCAACGCGACAGGGGGTGTACTTATATTGTACTTGCTAGACAATCTATCGCGGTGTGTCAGACCGCCGATCGCGGTCAAAACGTTTTCAGATAGACCCACTTGAGCCCGCCTCAACAGTTGCCGACTAAGTAGAAGAGCAACGCTTGGGAGGCACCATGAAGATCAGCTCCGACTGGATTATCTATCTCTTCCGTTCGTTCGGCATATGCGAGGGAGTCAACAACCGGATCATCGGAACAGCTGTGAGTAATGCCCTCGCCAGTATGAACTGCCCCCAGAACCCCAAAGGCAAGCCGATACCGGCCCCATCGAAGGTATCGGAGATAGAACTCGCTGAGCATGGTCTGCAATATGATATCAAGCCCGAGAATCTGCCCGAGCTGTTCAAGAAGCTCGCCGAAGCCCTTGAGTTCGACTTAGGCTAGAGCCTCCCCTAAAGCCTGACTGTTACCCAATCTGTTACTAGACTCTCCCCCTTCTTCGTGCAATCATATGAAACCAGATGCCAAGGGGTGACATGGCCGTCGGCCTAAGTCGTTCCAAGATCAAGGCAACGGCGACCATATGACAAACTATTCTATTACCTGATAAAGAGTTATCTTCTTTCGGGACCAAGAGATCGGTGGTTCAAATCCACTCAGCCCGACTACAAGAAACCGCTCGGCTTTTGCCGAGCGGTTTTTTCATGTTGGGCTGAGTGGATTTGAACGGGAGCGCCGACCTGGAGCGCGCGAGACATCGCAGCGCGCGGAGGGGAACCGCGCCATGGATGGCGCGGTTAGGCGCGGACGTGGCCCGGAAGGACGAGGCACGATGCCGAGTCCTGGAGGGCAAATCCACGTGAGCCCGACTAGTGAGAAAGCCATTCGGCGGTTTAGTTATTTGATCTCTCGGAGCTCGACGACCTCGCGCAGGAAGCAGGCCATGCCACTCACGAATCCATAGTCGCCTGAAATTGGGGAAAGTCAGTTGGCGATTCCCCCGATTCATCGCGCAGTCGCCTTCAGGGGCAGCACGAGCGAATGAATGCGCAGGTTATCGCGAATGGCTCGTCCGCCGTCCAGAAAGCATTGCCCCCATGGTCGGCGCCCTCCAGGCGATACAACTCGGCCGCATGGCCGGAGTCCCTCAGCTTATTAAAAATCATGGCGCTCTGTCCGAAGGGCACCAGCCTATCCTTGCTTCCGTGCATGATGAGGAAAGGCGGGAGCGCCGCCGTGGGGCTTATATAATCAAGGGGCGAGGCTTCCCTGACGCGGTCGGGATGCTCCAAAACCCGGACCCCGCCGAGCACCATCCCCTCGGGCGAATCGGGCGCGTCGTGATCCTGTGTGGAGGGCTCGTCATTCATGGTTCCGAGGTCCGTGGGCCCATAGTAGTCGATCACTCCCCGAATCGGAAGCGGATCCGCCCGAGTTTCCGCATCGGGGGAGGCCTCGTCGGAGAAGCGGGCCAGGCCCTCGGCGACGGCCAGCATCGTCACGGTATGCCCGCCCGAGGAATCGCCCCATACGATCAAGCGACTCGGGTCGGCATGGTAGGTCCCGGCATTGCCTAGCATGAAGCGCGTCGCCGTCCTCGCGTCCCGGATCTGGGCCGGGAAAGGCGCGAGGGTCGAGGGCCGATACTCGACCAGGGCGATGACCAAGCCCGTGGCCGCGAATCGGACGAGCTGAGCCAGCTGTTGGGCAAGGTCCTGCTTGAACCATGCCGAGCCCTGCACTAACATGACGAGGGGGAAGGTCGAGCTTTCGCCCTCCTCGAGCCGGGGCTTCAGGATGTTGAGATGAAGGGCCACCCCCGATTTACGGGCGTATTCGACGCCCAGGATTGTCTCGACGGAGCGACGCCCCTCGTCCGCGCGCAGGACTTTCGCTCCTCGCGCGGGAATGTCGCTGGACGGGAATTCGAGAAGGCCGCTGGCGCGGGGCAGTACTTTCATGGACATGTCTCCTTACCCGCGACGGATGATCATCTCGATTATCTGCCCGCCGACGAACATCCCCACGAGCCCGACGACGCCCGCCCAGCCGTGGGGCACGGGCAGGGGCAGCTTCAGCCCCGCGAAGACGACTCCTATGACGAGACCCACGGCGAAGCATATCAGCAGTTCGACCATCTTCCCTCTCCTTTTCTTTTCCGGCGCTTTCATGCGGCCTGCTTCGCCGAGACGCGGAGGGCCCCCTTGGCGAGACCCTCCTTCTGGAGCAGGTCGAAGCCCACGGCCAGCAGGAGGACGAAGCCCTTCACGATGTATTGCACATAGGTGTTGAGGCCGACGAGTTGCATGCCGTTGCTCAGGACTCCGAGTATGAGGACTCCGGTGACGAGCCCCCACATCTTGCCCTCGCCGCCCTTGAACGAGACTCCGCCGAGGATGGCGGCCGTCATCGCGGTGAACTCGACGCCTGGCCCCGTCGAGGAGGAGGCCGAGCCCGAGCGACCGAAGAGCACGATGGCCGAGAGGGCGACGAAGAAGCCGCAGATCGAGAACACGAGCATCCGGATGGCCTTCACGTTGACGCCCGAGAGCCTCGCGGCCTCCTCGTTGCTGCCCACCCCGTAGATCTGCCGCCCGACCCAAGTGAAGTTCAGGATGAAGCTGCCGATCCCGACGCTGACGGCCATGAGGACGACGCTGAAAGGCAGGAAATCGAATAGGAAACCCTGCCCGAAGAATTTAAAGGCGGGCGGCAGGTTCAGGATTACGCTCTGCCGCGAGATGATGTACGAGAGCCCTTGAAATATAGTCATCGTGCCGAGGGTGACGATGAGGGTATGGACCTTGAGGGTGATCGAGGCCCAGCCGTTGAAGGCGCCTAGGAAGACTCCCATGGCCATGCCGATCGCGAGGCTCGTCGGGAACGGGAGCCCCGCCCATTTGACGAGGGCGGCTGTCGTCACGCCCACGGCGGAGATCTGATAGCCGATCGATAGGTCCATCCCGCCCGAGATCATCACGAAGGAGAGGCCGACGGCGGCGATGATGACATAGGATTGCTGCACGAAGATGTTGGTGAGGTTCTGTTGGGTGAAGAAGTAGGGGCTCAGGGCGGAGAAGAGGGCGATCAGCCCGAACAGGACGAGTATGATCGCGTAGCGCTTCAGTTGCTTCATGCTGTTTCCTTGTAGCTTCCGCCGGACGCGAGCTCGAGCACGGCGCGTTGGGAGAATCCCTCGCGTTCCAGGGTCCCGGCCACCCGGCCCTCGGCGATGACGACGATGCGATCGGACATGCCCAGGAGCTCCTCCATGTCGGAGCTGATCATGAGTATCGATATCCCTTCCCGCGTCAGGTCGTCCATGAGGCGGTAGATGTCCTGCCGCGTTCCGACGTCGATGCCTCGCGTAGGCTCGTCGAAGATGAGGATCCGCGACTTGGCGGCGAGGGTCTTCGAGAGGACGACCTTCTGCTGGTTGCCGCCGGAGAGGAGCTTGACCTTCTGCTCGAGCGTGGGCGCCTTGATCCTCATCAGGTCGCGGTAGCCGGTCGCGAGCGCCTTTTCTTTCTTGCGGCCCACGATGGGCCCTATGGAGATGTTGCGCAGGCTCGCGAAGGAGATATTCCAGCCGATGTCCATCTCGAGGAAGCAGCCCTCCTCCTTGCGGTTCTCGGGAATGAGGCCGATGCCATGGCTGAGAGCCTCCCGCGGCGAGCGGATCGATACCGGGCGGCCATCGATGAGCATCCGGCCCGACTCCAGCCGGGCCGCCCCGACGATGACCTTCGCGAGCTCCGTCCTCCCGGCGCCGACGAGGCCGGCCAGGCCGAGTATCTCCCCGGAGCGGAGTTCGAACGAGATGTCCGAGTCGCCGTTCCCGGTTACCCCTCGGAGCTCGAGCACGGTCTCGCCGGGCGCCCGGGTCCGCTCAGGATAGGCTTCCTTCAGCTCGCGCCCCACCATCAGGTTTATCAGCTCGGGCCTCGTCGTCGACTCGGTCTCGCGGGTCGCCACGAAGCGCCCGTCCCGCATCACGGTCACTCGGTCGGAGATGGCGAAGAGCTCGTCGATCCTATGCGAGATGTAGATGATCGTGGTCCCGAGCTCCCTGAATTTGCGGATGAGCTTGAAGAGGTGCTCCACCTCGGCGATGGAGAGCGGGGCCGTGGGCTCGTCCATGATGAGGATCCGCGCGCTCCTGGACACCGCCTTGGCGATCTCGACGATCTGCTGCTGCGAGGCCGGCAGGTTCCGGACGAGGGCCCGAGGATCGATGGCCACCTCGAACTCGTCGAAGAGGGCCTTGGCCTTCCTTTCCATCGCACGCTGGCTCGCGAAGCGCCCGGTCTTTTGGCCATAGCAGATATTCTCAGCTGCGGAGAGACTGGGCATTAGGTTGAACTCCTGGTAGATCACCTCTATCCCCAGGGAACGAGCCTGCTGCGGAGAGAGCCGGGCGAAGGACTGGTCTCCGATCTTGATAAAGCCGGCGTTGGGCTCCACCGCCCCCGCCACTATCTTTATCAGGGTGCTTTTGCCGGCCCCGTTCTCGCCGAGGATGGCGTGAACCTCGCCCTGCCGGAAGTCGAGGCTGAAGTCTTTGAGGGCCACCACGCCGGGATAGACCTTCGTTATGCCTTCGAGAGAGAGGACTGTTTCGCCCATGTAGAGGAACTCCTGCGAGGGCGGGGGCCGCGGCTAAGGGCAGCCCCCGCGGTCTTCACTTAGCCGCGGGATAGGCCTTGGCTACCGCGTCGTAGGCGGCCTTTCCGTAGGTCGACTTCCCGAGGTAGAGGTCTTTCAGGAAGAGCCAGGTGGCCTGCTCCAGGGGCACGCTCTTGCCGTCGATCCTGGGGCCAGCTATGCGCATCGTGCCCCTGGCGACCGACTTGCCCTGCAGGGAGGCGTCCATCAGGGTCTGGTACTCGTCGGACCAGTCGCCGGTGAACACCCCGAACCTGGACTTGTCGACCTTGACCTGGCTCATGACGTACTCGTTGACGCCAACGGCGGCATCGGCGTTGTAGGTGAGCGCCGCGACGGCGTCGCTGTTCTGCTGCCAGGTGTTTTCCATAATGTTCATCGCCTGCGCCATGAGCATGGTCTCTCCGGCGGCGACCACGATATTGAGCTTGCCGAAGTCCTGCAGCCGCTTCATGATACCGTCCGACCGGTTCTTGGCGTCGAGGGTCTCGGTATCCTTGATGACGATCACCTTGAGCTTCTTGGCCCCCGTCGGGAGGGATTCCGGCTTGCTGTCCTTGGCGAAGGTCTTGAGGATCCACTCGATCCCGAGATCGGCGATGGACTGGCCGCAGGCGAACTGATCGATGTTCATCATGAAATCCTGGACGCCCGTGTCGGTGCCCGCGACCATGACCTTGATGCCGACCTTCTGCGCCCGCTTGATGACGTCCTGCACGTTGTTCGGGTCCACCGGCATCAGGTCGATGGCCTTCACCCTCATCGCGATGAAATTCTCCATCTGCTCGAGCTGCTTGGCCGAGTTGCTGCCGGCATCGGCGATCTGGATGTTGTAGCCATCGTCCTTGGCCAGCTTCTGCACGGAGGTCGTGAGCCAGCCGACGAAGGGATTGGTCGTGTTGGGCACGCAGTAGGCGATGTCGACGACAGACGGGTTGTAGGCTTTATCCGCCGCGGACAACGGCGTCAGGCCGAGAGCGGCCAGCGCGACACAGAGCAGCCAGAGCTTGTTCATGGAAAGCCTCCTTGCGATCGAAATGATGTGATACGTGTCACATCAAGTATTGACTGCATCGTAATACCACTTTATTATCATGTCAACATCTTTATGAAGAAGCCTCCTTTCGAGAAAGCGGCGGCCCAGCCCAAGACCCCTTCGGCGAGCGACGTAGCGGCATTGGCCGGCGTGTCGCGGACGCAAGTCTCCTACGTCCTGAGCGGCACGGGCTCGACCCACGTCAGCAAAGAGAAGCGCGAGCGCATCCTCGAGGCGGCGAAGACTCTGCGATACCGCCCCCATCAGAGCGCGCAAACCCTCCGGCAGGGATTCAGCAAGGAGTTCTGCATCTTCTTCCCCGCGCCGTACACGCCGAGGATCAACTCCATCCTGGGAACCATCCACGAGGTCGGCCTCGCGGGGAGCTGCGTCGTGGCGCAGTACTCGTGGAACGGGTACCGCGATCCGTCGCGGATGAAGGAATCCTTCGAAACCATGCTCGCCCGCCGGCCGATGGGAATCTTCTGCAGCCTCCTCGACCTCGAGCGGAGCGATATCGAGGCGGCGCGCGAGCGCGGGATCGAGCGCATACTCGTCCTCGACGTCGAGCGGCACGACGATCTCGATACTTTCTTCCTGCCCATCGAAGAGGTCGGGCAGCTCGCGGTCTCGTACCTGGCGGGGCGCGGGCACGGGAGAATCGCCGTGCTCAAGCCGGCGGACCCGGTGCAAAGGCGCCCCTTCCGGTCGCGGCTCAAGGGCATGAAGAAGGCGATCGCGAAAGCGGAGGGCGCGGAGCTTTCGATCCTCGAATGGCCCAAGGACAGCATCCGCCCGACCCTGGCCGCCGCCCGGACCTTCCTCGAGTCCCTGCCCCGCGGCCCGTCGATGCCGACGGCGATCTACGCGTACAGCGACGATTACGCCTTGCCCCTCCTGCGGGCGCTCCACGAGCGCGGCATCAGGGTCCCCGAGGATATCTCGGTGCTCGGTACGGACGACCTGCCCCGCGGCGAGATGTCGATCCCGTCCTTGTCGACGATTCGATTCGACGGCGCCGATCTCGGCCTGCGCGCGGTGACCATGATCAACAGCCTCATCACCGGCGAGCCGCTCGAGGAGCAATTCCTCCTCCCGCCTGTTCCCTGCGTCGTCCCGAGAGAGTCGACCCGCTAGCTTCAAGTCCCGGCCCATCGCGCGGCCGGGACTCGACGACAAGTTATTTCGCTATCGACGCGATCCAGGCGAAGTTGTCGGGGAGATCGTTGTCGCCCGAGTGGGGCACGTTCCAGGGAAGTACGAAATCCACGGCGTAGCCCTTGTTGCCCAGATAGGAGGCGAGGATGGTCGGGATGGCGATGGAAGTGTCGCTGTCGACCGTGCCGTGGCGGATCCTCCAGTACTTGCTCGTAGTGGCGCCCGGGGCGCCGATGTAGTACATCGGGTTCATCATCCTCACAAGCTTCGCGTCCGCGAAGCTTGCGCCTTTCACGGAGTTGTTGGATTGGCCGAAGGCGGTGAAATGCTGATTATCGACCGTCTGGGTGCCGAAGAGGTTGTTCTCGCCGCTGCTGAGATCGATCGCGTCGAAGGAGGGCACGGCCTTCTTGCGGCCCATGAACTTGATGAAACCCTCCCAGCCGATGTCGGACACGGCGCCGTTCACGACGGTCACGAAGGGGAACTGCGACATGTCGGTGCCTGCCTTGAGGGCGGCCTGGGCGGAGGCGATCGCGAGCGACTTCAGGTAATCTTTGAAGGAGCCCGAGCCCTTGGCGTCGAGGGTGAGGGGGGTGCCGTCCGCCTTCTTGAGCCTCAGGCCGTTGATGTAGGCGGGGAAAAGCGCGGTCAACTGGGCCGAGAGTTTCTTTTGGTCGTCGGTCAATGTGCCGCCCTGGCCGTCGGGAGCGCCCCAGGCATTGCCCGCGGCGACCTGGCCCTCCGCGAGACCAGCGCCCGCGCCTTTGTCGGCCTCGTCGGGAGCGCCGTCGGGAGGCGGACCCATCATCCCCTGTGCTTTGGTTTCGGAAAGCCCGCCCAGGAGCCACTCGTAGGCGGCGTCGGCGTTGTCGAGGTTCGTGATGGGGCAATAGGCCGAGACGGCGAAGATGTCGTCGCGCGCGTCCGCGGCGCCGAGCGCCTTGAGGTACGGAGCGTAGTCCGCGTTGTTGCCCGTGGCGCCGAGGAGGGCGGACACCGCGCCGCCCGCGCTGGTGCCGTTCGAGACGATGCGCTCGGCGTCGCCGGGCATGGCCTTGTCGTTGAGGCGCAGGTAGCGCACGGCCGCCTTGAGGTCGACGATGACGGCAGGGGCCTTGCCGTAGTACGCGCCGCTGGAGTCCTTCAGCGTACGCCCGCGCGCTCCGGGCGCCGCGACGACCAGGCCGGCGGCGAGGGCTTGAGTGATCGAGTTGGCCTTCCCGTCGCGGCCAATTCCAGGAGCGTCCGCGGGTCCCGGCATGTAGCCGCCGATGGAGTTGGGGTACCAGATGGGCGCAGTGCCGGCCGTGTACCCGCCGACGGACTTGCCCTCATAGAACTCCGCGCGGGCGTAGAAGTTGATCGTCTGGTACTTCAGGTCCACGGGGTATTTCACGTACACGATGCCCTCGTAGGCCCGGTACGAGAAGGCCTGACCGTCATAGGTGGCGGTCTTGACCGTGTAGGCGCTCGGATCGAACGCCAGACTGTACTCCTTCGAGCTTTCCGACGTCGCGGCGATGAGGGTCGTCGCGAGAGTAAGCAACGTGAACGCCGCGAATCGTCTCGATGAACTTGCCATGGTCTCTCCTCCGGCAAAGAATGTATTGGTTCTCGTATAATGGGCATGTGACTCGTGTCACATTGAGGTATCGATAACATGGCGAAAAAGAACTTCCAAGTGGCAGCCGGCGAACGGACGAGGACTTTACCGATCTTTTACATATCTTGCGGAATTGACCTTCGCCAAAGCCCCGCGAACGGCGCCGGGCCAATCCCCGCGCGAGGTCGCGGCGTTTGACAGAATCCGCCAATGCAAATAAGATCGTAGGACCTTGAATCACGATAGGACGATCGACGGCGATCTGCTCGAGGCCATTTTCAAGGCCCTGCCGAACCCGATCTTCTTCCGGGACCTCGACCTGAAATTCGAACGCTGCAACGACTCCTTTTGCGATTTCATCGGAGCCGCGGAGGCGGCGATCCTCGGCCGCGGCGCATCCGAGCTTTGCCCAGTTCCCATGCTCGGCGCGATCTCCGAATCGGACAGGGATATCCTCACCCTCTCGGCGCCTCGCTCGAGCAGGACCTTCGCGGCTTCCTCCGGCGGGCCCGAGCGGACCTATCTCCTCAGCTCGAACCCCGTCTATGACGCGCGCGGGTCCATCAGGGGTCTCGCCGGTATGATCAGCGATGTCAGCCCCTTGGTCGAGTCGGAGCGGAAGATCGAGCGGCTCATGAGGCTCAAGGACGCGATCCTCGCCATCAACGCCTCCATCCTCGGCCTCGCCGGCATGGACCAGCTCTTCGACCTGATCCTCGAGAAGGTGCTCGCCGCGGTAGACCACGCGGACGTCGGCTGCGTCCTCCTCCTCGATGAGGACCGGATGCTCCGGATCGTGGCCTCGCTCGGTTATCCGCCGGAGGAGTCCAAGGGGTTCCGCGTCAGGCTCGAGGACAGCTTCCAATGGAAGAGGTCGAAGAACCAGATGGACGATACCCTCATCATCAACGATCTCCAGGAATTCATGGCCAGCCACGAAATGCGCGACGACCTCCTCAGGAACGAGGGCGGCCACGTGATCCGCTCGAGCATGAGCGCCCCGCTGGTGATCGACGGGGACTTCTACGGCCTGATCAACCTTGACTCGGGCAGGAACAACGTGTTCGACGACACGGACCGCGCCCTAATGGAGTACGTCCGCATGCAGGTCCCCATCGCGATCAGCACCTTCAAGTCCTACGAGCTGAAGGTCCGCGATTCCGAGCGCGACAGGCTAACGGACGCGTACAACCGCCGGCACTTCGAGAGCGTCTTCGCCGGCGCGCAGGGCAGGGCGCTGCGCTATTCCGAGCGATTCTCCCTCGTGCTCTTCGACATCAACGATCTCAAGAAGGTCAACGACTCGATCGGCCATCTCGCGGGCGACATGGTGCTCCAGCGCTTCGCCGCGGAGATGAAGGCCTGGCTCCGATCCTCCGACGTCTTCGCCCGCTACGGGGGGGACGAATTCGTCGCCCTCATGCACCGAACGAAGGGAGAGCGACTCATGAGGAGGCTGGATGCCCAGAGGCTCCTGCTCTCGGGGAAGCCCATCGAATACAAGGGCAGCAGGATCGGATGCGTCTTCAGCTACGGCATCGCGAACTTCGGCAAGGACGGCACATCCTACGAGGAGCTCATCGCCGTCGCGGACAAGCGGATGTACGAGGACAAGGCGAGGATCAAGGCCGCGCGCGGCCTCATCTCACCCTGATCGGGAGCACGACGTTCGTGATCCCCTCCCATTGAAGGCGTCGCTGGATGGCGAAGGCCGAGTCGTTGTGCAGGATGCGATGGACGAGGCGTTCCCGGGAGAAGATCAGGTTGGTCCCGACCGAGCTGTGCGCCGCCGATGATGACGATGCCGTCGCTCATCGGTCGATGCGTCGGACCGATACTACCGATTCAGACGCGCAGAGGACATTAAGGACGCGTTAATGTTAGGCCTCGGGAGGAAGCAGCTCGAGACGGTAGCCGACGCCCGGATCGGTGACGATCAGGGCCGGCGCGGCGGAATCGGCCTCGACCTTCTTACGCAGCGCGTTGATGTACACTCGCAGGGACCCCTCCTCGGCGTCGCCGGCCGGCCCCCACACTTCCTTGAGGATGCGCTCGCGGGTGACGATCCTGCCGGCGTAGCGGACGAGGATTTCGAGCACGGCGTACTCCGTCGGAGTCAGGCGGACGAGCTCGCCGGCGACGCGGACCTCGCGCCGCTCGGCGTCGACTTCGAGCCGGCCGCTCGCGAACAGGGGCTCGCGGTCCGGCATGCGCCGTCGATGCACCGCCTCGATCCTCGCGACGAGCTCGTTCGTATAGAAAGGCTTGGCGACGTAGTCGTCGGCGCCAGCGTTGAGGAGCTCGACGATGTCCCGCTCGGCATCGCGCACCGAGACGATGATGACCGGGGTAGTGCTCCACTCGCGCAGGCGCTTGAGGATGTCGGCGCCGGACATGTCGGGGAGATTCAAGTCGAGGAGGATGAGGTCGGGCTTGGCCCCTCTCGCGGCCTCGAGGCCCTCCAGCCCCGTCGGGGCCGAGAGCACTTCCCAGCCCAAGTTGGTGAGGGTAATTTCGAGGAGGCGCCGGATCTGCGCCTCGTCGTCTATCACGAGTAATCGCCTCAATCCGCCTCCTCCCCCCGGGCGCGGGGCAGCAGCGCCTCGACCTCGAGGCCTCCGCCGGACGCGTTGCGCGCCCGAATGCTGCCGCCGTGCGCCTCCGCGATACCCTTGCAGATGGCGAGGCCCAGCCCGAGGCCCGAGCCCTTCGCTCCCTTCCCCCGCTTGAATTTCGCGAAGAGCGAGGCGAGCTCGTCCTCGGGCAGGCCGGGGCCGCGGTCGCGGACTCTGATGACCAGGCCTTCCTGGCCCGAGCGCAAGCCCAGGAAAATCGGCTGCGCGGGAGGGGAGTATCGGACCGCGTTGCGGAGGAGGTTCGCCACGAGCCTCGCCGCGAGGGTCGCGTCGACGAGAGCGGGCCCGTAAGGACCCGCGGGCTCTTGCTCGTCGGGCGCGTCGATCTCGAGCTTCCGCGACGCGAGCTCCGGCCCGGACCGCCGTATCGCGGCGCGGGCGAGCTCGCCCAAGTCGACGGGCCGCCGCGCCAAGCGCAGCATGCCGGACTCGATCCGGCTCAAGGAGAGAAGATCCTCCACTACCCCGTCCAGGCGGTCCGCGGCCTCGAGGGCGTTGGCGAGAATCTCCCGCCTGGCCTCGCCCCGTTCGGCCAGGGCGTCGTCGCGCAGGGCGCTCAAGCTCCCGGTGATGGTCGTAAGTGGCGTCCGCAGCTCGTGGGACACCGAGTCGAGGAGGATGCCGCCCAGCCGCTCCGATTCGAGGCTCAAGATCGCCTTGCGGCTCCTCGCCTCGGAGCGGAAGCGCTCGACGCTCAAGGCCAGGGTCCGCCCGAGGGACTGCAGGAGATTGTCGTCGGCCCTGGTCCACACCCTCCCGTCGGGGACGACGAGGCCTATCACGCCCGCGGCCTTCTCGCCGGCGGAGGCGGGGACGTAACGGAGGCGGGCGCTCGGCAGGGTATCGGTGAGCGCGCCGCAGAGCGAGCGCTCGACGAAGGAGTAGGCGGCGACGTCGAACTCGCGCTCGTCTATCCGGGGCGCCGCCCTACCCCTCGGCGCCGGATCGAGATTCCCCTCGCCGTCGTCCACGAAGATCGCCGCCTCGGTATCGAAGTGCTCCTCGGCGAGCTGGGCCGCCGCCTCGGCCGCGGCCTCAACCGAGCCGCACTCGGAGAGGAGCTGGGCGGCACCGAAGAGGAAGGAGGCCGCGCTCTCGCGGTCGCGCAGGAGGGCCTCGCGCGAATGGATTCGCGAGACGAGGGAACCGGTCACGAAGGCCACGAGGAAGTAGACGGCGAAGAGGACCCAGTCCTCGGGCAGGGTGATGGCGAGGGTGTAGAGCGGGGGAATGAAGAAGAAGTTGAGGGCGAGGGCGCTGCCGATGGCGAGGACGGCGACGGGACCGGGACGCGCGACGAAGGAGAGGCCGAGGACGGCCGCCAGGAAGAGCAGGGCCACGCTCCGGTAGCCGATGGAGGGAACGAGGAGCTCGCCCAGGCCCGCGAGGACCGCGAAGGCCGCGACGAGGGCGACGAATTGCCGCGGAGGCGCGCCGAACGCGCGCTTCAGCCAGGCCAGGCGCTCTTCCTTGTCGGCCGCCTTCGAGTCCTGGACGACGGCGATGTCGATGGGCGCCGCCTCGCGAACGATGCGGTCCGAGACAGTCGCCCGCCGGAGGCCCGAGCGCGACAGGCCGGAGCGGCCGACCACGATCATCGACGCGCCCTTCGCGCGGGCCGTCTCGATGACGGCCGCGGCGACATCGACGGCCGGCACGACGAGCACCTCCGCGCCCAGCTTGCGCGCGAGACCGAGGTTGGCCTCGAGGCGGCCCTTGGCCTCGTCGCTCAAGGCCGCGCCCGTGTCGATATGGACGGCCGTCCAGTCCGCCCGCAGCGCGTAGGCGGTGCGCCGGGCCCAGCGCACTAGGTAGGCCGATCCGGGCGCAGGACCGACCGCGACGAGAATGCGCTCGCCGAGGCTGGCCTGGGACGATGATCCGCTCTCGGCGCGGGCGTAGGCGCTCAGGCGATGGCTCGCGGTGCGCGCGGCGAAGCGGAGCGCTATCTCGCGCAGGGCGCCGAGGTTCCTCGGCTTGAAGAAATTCTCGATCGCCGCGCGCGACGACTCGCCCGTATAGATCGAGCCTTCCTCGAGCCTGCGGATCAAGTCCTCCGGGGCGACGTCGATGAGGCGTACCTCGTCGGCTCGGTCGAACACGGTATCGGGCACGCGCTCGCGGACGCGTGCGCCGGTAAGCTCCTCGACCACGTCCGCGTAGCTCTCCATATGCTGGACGTTGACGGCCGTCCACACCGATATGCCTCTATCCAGCAGCTCGAGCACGTCCTGCCATCGCTTCACGTGGCGCGATCCGGGGGCGTTCGCGTGGGCGAGCTCGTCGACGACGGCTATCTCGGGGCGGCGGGCGATGAGGGCGTCGAGGTCGAGCTCCTCGAGGAGGACGCCCCGGTATTCCACCGCCCTGAGCGGGATCACCTCGTTGCCCGACACCAGGGTCTCGGTCTCGCGCCGCCCGTGAGTCTCGATCATCCCCAGCACTATGTCCAGGCCCTGGGCCTTCGCGGCTCGCGCCTCCTGGAGCATCGCGTAGGTCTTCCCGACACCGGCCGACATGCCGAAGAATATCTTGAGCTCTGCCCGCGAAAGCGTTCCCTCTGTCTCGCGGATGCGGGCGAGAAGCTCATCGGGGTCCGGCCTGCCTTCGTCGCTCATGCGGAGATTCTAGGCTCCGCCCTGGGCTCGCGTCCAGGCCGGCGCGCCGGGAACCCATGCCCGAGCGCACGAAATTAACGCATCCTTAACCGGATCGGGCAGCCCTTGAACGCCGCCTTTATTTTCTATCTTCCCCAGACCCAGTACGCTTGCCTCAGAGGTAAACCATGGAACCGAGCATTTTCGTCGGACTCGTCCTTGCCATCCTCCTCCTCGGCTACCTGGCCTACGCGATGGCCAGGCCGGAAAAATTCTAGGGAGTCGCGGATGAAATCGCAGGACTTCGTCGAAATCGCGATCGTGGCCTTCGTGGCCATAGGCGCGGCGCCCTTCCTCGCAGCTTATATGGCACGCGTGTATTCGGGGGACAAGCATCCCCTGCGCTTCCTCGCGCCTGTCGAGAAGTTCTTCTATAGAATTACCGGCATCGATTCGGGCCAGGAGATGGACTGGAAAAAATACGCCCTCTCTCTTCTCGCCTTCAGCTCGGCCTCGATAGTCCTGCTATTCCTGATCCTCGTCGGACAGGGTCATCTGCCGCTCGACTCGCAAAAACTCCCCGGCATGAGCTGGCACCTCGCCCTTAACACGGCCATCAGCTTCGTGACGAACACGAACTGGCAGGCCTATTCGGGCGAGGCTAGCTTAAGCTACTTCTCCCAAGCCGTCGGCCTCGCGGTACAGAACTTCCTCTCCGCCGCGGCGGGCATGGCCGTCGCGATCGCCGTGATACGCGGCATAGCGGCCCACAAGGCCAATCCCGAGGGCGCGG
Source organism: Spirochaetaceae bacterium (assembly GCA_025355995.1). Lineage (GTDB taxonomy): Bacteria > Spirochaetota > Spirochaetia > Treponematales > Rectinemataceae > UBA1306. The sequence goes on from JANXYQ010000093.1 coordinate 29,721, forward strand.
CGCCTAGTCTCGGCAATTTCTGGGTCGACATGACGAGGACCGTACTCTACATTCTACTGCCTCTCTCCATCGTCATCGCCCTTGTCCTCGTGAGCCAGGGAGTCGTCCAAAGCCTCTCCGGCTACGTCCCCTCGTTATCCCTCGAAGGCAAGCAGGACCTGATCCCCCTCGGGCCGGCGGCGAGTCAGGTGGCCATCAAGCATCTCGGCACGAACGGTGGCGGCTTCTTCGGACCCAACTCGGCCTTCCCGCTAGAGAACCCAACTCCCCTCAGCAACATCGTCGAGGTCATCGCGCAGATACTGATACCCTTCGCCTTCCCCCTGCTCTTCGGCAGGATGGTCGGCAAGAAGGGCCAGGGCCGGGTGGTCTTCGCGGTCATGCTCGTGCTGCTCGTCGTCCTGGTATTTTCCGCCGTCGCCTCCGAGCGGCGCTGGGGGAGCATGGAAGGGAAGGAGACGCGCTTCGGCAAGAGCGACTCGGCCCTCTTCGCGGTCCTCACGACAATCACGTCCTGCGGCGCCGTGGATGCCATGCATGACTCCTTCAGTCCCTTGGGCGGGATGATCCCAATGATCAACATCATGCTCGGCGAGGTGATCTTCGGCGGCGTGGGATCCGGCCTCTACGGCATGCTTGCCCTCGTCTTGATAACCGTCTTCATCGCGGGGCTCATGGTGGGAAGAAGCCCCGAATACCTCGGCAAGAAAATCGAGGCAAGGGAGATCCAGCTCGCGATGCTGGCTATCATTGCGCCTAACTTTCTCATACTGGCTTTCAGCGCTGTCGCGGTATCCCTGCCGGTCGGGTTGATGGGCCTCTCCAACCGCGGGCCGCACGGCCTCTCCGAGATCCTCTACGCCTATGCCTCGGGCGCGGGAAACAACGGCTCCGCCTTCGGCGGCCTCTCGGTCAACACGCCCTTCTACAACCTGACGCTCGGCGCCGACATGCTCATCGGTCGCTTCGGAGTCATATTCCCCATGCTAGGCGCTGCGGGGAGCCTCGCGGCGAAGAAGCTCGTCGCTCCGGGGGCGGGAACCTTCAAGACGGACACCGGTACCTTCGGCGTCCTTCTCCTTTCGGTCGTGGTGATCGTCGCGGGGCTTACGCACTTCCCCGCCCTCACCCTCGGGCCGATCCTCGACCACTTCCTCATGACGATGGGAGCGACGCTGTGAAAAAAAAAGCATTGCCCGGATACGGTATCTCGAGGAAGACCCTCCTCTCGGCGGCCCTAGCCGCCTTCGCCAAGCTCGACCCGCGGGTGGAGTTCAAGAATCCCGTCATGTTCACCGTGTGGGCGGGCTCCCTCTTGTGCACGATAGCGGCGGCCGCCGAGTGGATCGGCGGCCTTCCCCCGAGCTCCTTCGCGGTCCAGGTGATAGCCTGGCTATGGTTTACCCTCCTCTTCGCCAATTTCGCCGAGGGCATCGCCGAGGCGCAGGGCAAGGCGAGGGCCGACTCGCTGCGCTCGATGCGCAACGCGATAACCGCGCACCTCTTCAACGGCGGAGAAAAGACGAAGGACGTCAAGTCCTCCGAACTCCGGTCGGGCGACCTCGTCGTCTGCGAAACCGGCGACCTCATCCCGGGGGACGGCGAGGTCGTCGAGGGCGTAGCCAGCGTCGACGAATCGGCCATCACCGGGGAATCGGCCCCGGTCATCCGCGAAGCCGGAGGCGATCGCTCAGGCGTCACGGGCGGCACGCGGGTGATCTCGGACCGCATCGTCATTCGGATAACCGCCGATCCCGGCGAGGGCTTCGTCGACAAGATGATACTGATGGTCGAGAACGCCACCCGGCAGAAGACCCCCGGCGAGATCGCCCTCACCATCCTCCTCGCGAGCCTCACGATGATCTTCCTGATCGCCGTGGTAAGCCTGTATCCCTTCTCGCGGTATATCGCGAACGAATCCAAATCGATGAACGCCCTGTCCCTGCTCAAGCTGGTCACGCTCCTCGTCTGCCTCATCCCGACGACCATAGGCGGCCTGCTCTCCGCGATAGGAATCTCCGGCGTGTCGAGGCTGATGCGAAAGAACGTGATGGCCCTCTCGGGGAGGGCTATCGAAGCGGCCGGCGATATCGACGTCCTCCTCCTCGACAAGACGGGAACCATCACCTACGGGAACCGCATGGCTACGGAACTCATCGCGGCGAAGGGCGTTTCCGAGCCTGAGCTCGCCGAAGCCGCCCTCGCGGCCTCCTTAGCCGACGATACGCCGGAGGGCAGGTCGATCGTGGCCCTCGTCAGGGACCGCCTTCCGGCGAGGCCCGCGGCGGCGGCCGGAGGCGCCTTCGTACCCTTCAGCGCCTCGACCAGGATGAGCGGAGTGGATTTCCTCGCCGCGGGCGGCGAGAGCGACCCGAAGCGGGCGATTCGCAAGGGCGCCCTCTCCGCCGTCCGGGAATTCGTGGAGGGGCGCGGCGGGACGGTACCGCCCGAAGCGGTGGGCGCCTGCGAGAGGATAGCCCGTTCCGGGGGAACGCCCCTCGCGGTCTCGGTCGGCAATCGCGTCCTCGGGGTGATCCACCTCAAGGACGTGGTCAAGCAGGGTATCAAGGAACGCTTCGCGGGACTCCGCGCGATGGGCATCCGCACGGTCATGATCACCGGCGACAATCGCCTTACCGCGGCCGCCATAGCCGCGGAGTCGGGAGTATCCGACTTCATCGCGGAGGCGAAACCGGAGAGCAAGCTCGAGGCCATCAGGCAAGAACAGGCGGGCGGCCACCTCGTCGGGATGATCGGCGACGGCACGAACGACGCTCCCGCCCTGGCCCAGGCCGACGTCGGCGTCGCGATGGCCTCGGGCACGCAAACCGCCCGCGAGGCCGGCAACATGATCGACTTCGACAACGACCCCGCGAAGGTCATCGACGTCGTGGAGGTCGGCAAGCAGCTCCTCATCACGCGGGGTTCGCTCACCACATTCTCGATAGCCAACGACGTCGCCAAGTACTTTGCGATCCTACCGGCGGTCTTCTCCGGTTTCTACGCGGCCGGCGGCCGTAGCCCGCTCGCGGCGCTGAACATCATGCGTCTCGCGACGCCCGAAAGCGCCATCCTCTCGGCGGTCGTTTTTAACGCCATCATCATCATCGCCCTGATCCCGCTGGCGCTGCGCGGCGTGAAGTTCAATCCCGCGGCCGGCGCCTCGCGGATACTGCGCAAGAACCTGCTCATCTACGGCCTTGGCGGCATCGTCGCGCCCTTCGTGGGGATCAAGCTGCTGGACATGCTGCTGGGCGCCCTAGGTTTAGCCTAAGGAGATAATATGGACGTACTGAAGAAAATCCCGAAATCGATAACCTTCCTCCTGGGGATGACGATCCTCACCGGCGTCATATATCCGGCCGCCGTGACGCTAGCCGCGCAGCTGGCCTTTCCGGGCAAGGCCAACGGCAGCCTCCTCGTCGTGAAGGGCGAAGTCAGGGGCTCGACGCTGCTCGCGCAGAAATTCGAGTCCCCGCGCTTTTTCCAGGCGCGGCCCTCCGCTTCCGATTACGCCTATGTCGGGGCGGGAGCCTCGAACCTCGGCCGCGTGAGCGCCGACCTGGCGAAAGCCGTCGCGGACAGGCGCGCTGCCTGGCAGGCGCGCTTCGGCGCAGCGGGCGGATCTTCAGCGGCCAGCGAAGACATGCTCTACGCCTCGGCCTCGGGCCTCGATCCGGACATCAGCCTCGAGGCTGCCCTCGCCCAAGCCGGGAATGTCGCGAAGGCCCGGGGTTTGAGCCCGGCCGCCGAAGCGGCCCTCGTAGGCGAGATCCGCGGCGAGGCGAAGCGCGCGACCGGCCTCATCGGGCCGCCTCGGGTGAATGTGGTTTCGCTCAACGCGCTGCTGGAAACAGACCCGGCGTTCGGAGGGAACGGAAATGGAGGCTGATATGGAAAAGGCAGGCCCGGTCATAGCCGCCCTGGGACAGAGCTCTACGGACGAGGACGTGATCCGCTCGGCGAGCGCCCTCTCGCGCGAATCCGGCGCGCCGCTGGATTGCGTGATCATCGACAACGGGACGGTGTCCTCGGCCGAGGAAGGCGAGCGCCTGGCCCGGGCCTTGAGCCTCGCGCGCTCCCTCGGCGCGCGGATAGCGAGCGAGCCGGGCATCGACACCGCCGCCGGCCTCCTGGGCTACGCGGGCGCGCGCGGAGCCTCGGCGCTCGTCGTCGGCATGGGCCGTAGCAGGATCCTCGGACGCCGGGTCGCCGACCGCCTCCTCTCGGCCCGGCGCGCGTTCTCGGTCGTCACCGTCAGCGTTCCGCGCTCGGGCGCGAAGGGCGAGGCGACGCCTAAGCCGTCCGGCGGCGGATTCGGCCCCGCGGGCCACTACCTCGCGGCCGTCCTCCTCGTCGCCGCCGTGACGCTCTTGAACCTCCTCCTCGCCGGCTACGCCGGCTACTGGGCCGCCTCGATCCCCTACCTGGCCGCGATAAGCCTCGCCGCCCTCGTCCTCGACCGTTGGCCCGTACTCTTCGCCGCCCTGCTGTCGGCGGCGGCCTGGGATTTCCTCTTCATACCGCCGCGCTTCACCATGTTCATATCGAGGACCGAGGACATCCTCATGCTCGGCCTCTATGTCCTCGTCGCGCTTTCTTCGGGCTGGATGACGGGCATGCTGCGGGCCAGCGAGCGCCTCCTCGCGGCGAGGGAGAGCCGCATGTCGCGCCTCGGCGCCCTGGCCCATACCCTCGCGGGGGCGAAGACCATCGGCGCCATCCTCGAGGCGAGCGTCGAGTCAATAAAGGAAGCCTTCTCCGCCGAGACCATCGTCATACTTCGGGAAAAAGGCGGCGGCCTCAAGCGCGAGGCCGAGAGCGGGTGGGAGCCCCTCGACGCGACCGCCCGGGACGCCGCCCGAGCCTGCTTCGGCGAGATGAGGAGCGCGGGGAGGTTCACCAAGATCCATCCCGATTCGGAATGGCATTTCGTCCCCATGGACGGCACGCGCGGCGGCCTGGGCGTCATCGGCCTGCGCCGCGCCCACGACGCCGACTGGAACGAGGACCTGGAGTCCTTCCTCCGCACCATCGCGCTGACCGTCTCGATCGCGGCTGCCAGGGAGCTGCCGGAGGACTAGCGCGGCAAGAGGAAGAGTCTATTTCCTCTCCCACTTCGCGTAAAGGGCGGCTAGCTTGCCGACCATGTTCACCGATTCGCTCCTGTCCTCCACCTGCAATCGCGGCGGATAATTGACGTAATCCCAGGCGCCGAGGTCTTCGAAGTCGCGTATTCGCGGATCGGGGTCGGCCGATAGCAGCGCGTTGAACAGCTCCATCGACGGGATCCTGGCCGCATGGATCAACGCGGTACGGCCCAGATTATCCCGGGCATCGATCGACGCGCCGGCCGCGAGCAGCGCATCGTCCTTGGCCGACCGCGCTTGGACGGCGGCCGTTTGATCGATCCGCCGCAGCACAGGGTTCCAGACGAGGGAAGCGGCGACGTAGCGCGCGAGAGAAGGCCGGGGAACGTTCTTTAGCTTGAAAATGACGCTCTTCTGATTTCTGACCGTCTGGAAGTCCCAAGTGAGAGCCCCGGGCAGGATAGCCTTCACGTCGATTTTCTCCTCGACGGGGTCGACAAGCACGGGAACCTAGGCGATGAATTGCCGCTCGCGCAGGGGCATGCTGTCGGGCGCCAGGGGGATATCCGTGCGGCTTCGAGTTTCCAAATCGACGATAGCGAGGCCGATCCCGCCGCGCCGGTAAGGTCTCGCGAAATACTTGCCGTTGAGGGCCAGGAGCTGCAGCGACGCGGCGTTAGTCACCTTGCGCGTCAGGTCCTCGGAGATGCCCTTCACGACCTTGCCGGTGGCTTCGTCGAAGGCCGCCATAGCGACGTTGATGATGCCTATCGTGGCGTTTTGTATTGAGTTGATCGCCTGCAAAGTCAGCGCCATCGACTCGGCGGCCTGTTGCTGGGCTTGTACCGCCGACTTGTTCGCCGCGGAGAGCTGCAGCTCCGCGGAGCTGCCCGAGCGTTGCGCCGCGCTATACTGGGACGAGGCGTAGCGGTAGTTGGATACCGCGAGGCTCCTGTAGGATTCCGCGCTTCCCGCAGCGAAAACCCCGTTGACCGCCTTGCGCTCCTCGCCTCGCTTGATCTGCGCGGCTACCAAGAAACCGGAAGCGCCGCCTTGCTCGGATATTCGCTTGGGGAGGGGGCGTTTCCATTTCACGCCCTTCTGCTCGAGTCGAAGGACCCCCATATCGGCGACAAAGACAGCCCCTGCATAAGCCAGGAAGTCCACCGAAGCGCCTTCGCTCCCGATGCCGGGACAGTCCGCTTTCCAGGTCTCGGACCCCGTCGACAATGCGCTCGCGCTCACTTTCAAGCTCTTCTCGTCGCGGACGGCGGCGTAGAAAACGCCGTGCTCGTCGTCTAGGCTCAACTCGCCGCTTATCGCCCGCTTCCATAGGACGGCCCCGGTCCCCGGATCGATCGCGCACAGCTGCTTGACGGGTAGGGCGGCCTTCTCGACGACGCCCGACAGGACGAGAATATACGGGGCAAGGCCTAAAACGACATGGGGCAGGGGACCCAGTTCTTTTCGATCCATGGACCATAGGACTTGGGCTTTCTCGTCGTACAGGGACAGCTTCCCGGGGTAGTGCCCAGCAAGAGAGGCTATGGGAATCATGGGAATTTGCAGTATGGAGGAGGCGGCCTCGCGCTCCAGATCGCCGACCAAGAGCCGCGAGCCGCCTATATAGCAAGCACTAGATCGATATCGACCCCGCCGGATTGGACTTTCTATTGCGGCGTGGGGCCTTGTTCGCCATAGCCGATATTTCCGGGGCGATGTCGTAGGCTCGAGTCGAAGCGCAACCGAATAGCAGGGGAATCGCCGAAAGCAGAAGGCAGAGGTGAAAAAGGCCCGGGCTTCGTCGCATCATGCTTTTAACTCCGCAGTTTGAATAGTTCAGCTAGTCGAACTCGACTGCACACGACAATCGCACACTGCAATTCGGTTTAGCAGACCAGGAAAGGCAAAATTACGACCGCTCTCCGAGGCTCGATGCCGGCTTGGGCGCCGATCCTTTAATCAGGAGCCAGAGTATAAACGAGACTTCCGCCAAGGTTCCTATGAGGGAGCGCACTGTCTTAGTGGGTTCTACGAGGGCGGGGAAGCAGAAGAACAGGATAAAGCCGAAGAGGTAGGTGGCGCAGGTGCCGATGAGAATGACTCCGAAGGCCCTGGGAATGAGTTTGGACTTGAGGATGAGGATGCCGAGGGGGAGGAGCCAGAGTGCCCAGAAAAGGCAGGCCATCATTCCGCCATTCTCGTGAAGCTCGAGGAAGAACATAGCCAGGCTCTGAACCTGGGAAGCCGTAAAGGACGCGAATGCGGCGCCGGAATCCAAAAGAAGAATAGCGGCTAGCTGGTTGAGTCTATTGAGGAATTCCACCGAGACCCCGCCGACGACGAGGAGGACCATCATTCTGGCCAAATGCCTGTCCACCGATTCGAATAGCTTGTACAGTGCGTTGGCTAGAAATAGGAAGCAGACGTGGCCGAAGAGGCTGCTTAAAAATCCCAAGCGGAAAATTAAACCGGAATTTTGGATATTGTGAACCGTCGCGGCTACGTCACCGGGTACATAAAAGGCCTGATCGACATAAATCATGCTGAAAGAATAAAATACGGCTATCAGCAAGTACCAGATTCCCGCAATTCGCCCTTTGTTTTTTTCGTTTGACATATTCACTCCTTTACTACACTATACCGTATAGTGTAGTTATAGTCAAGGGAATAATACACTACACTGTGTAGTGAGCTCTCCGAGGAGAAGGCATGAGCGAAAAGGGACCAAGGGATACTAGCCGGAAACGAGAATCCATCATCGTCGCGGCCATGGAAGAATTTCGGGACAGGGGCTACGAGGGCGGGAGCATGGACCGGATAGCGGAGCTCGCCGGGGCTTCGAAGCGGACAGTCTACAATCACTTCCCCAGCAAGGACGAGCTCTTGCAGGCAGTCATCGATCGCTTCAGCTCCGAAATGCGATCCATGAAGCTCATCCGCTACGATCCCGGGCGCGGCCTGGAGGAGCAGCTAGCCAAATTCGCCGAGGCCGAATTGGCCGCGGTAAAGGACCCTACCTGGATGGGCTTTATCAAGGTCCTCCTGACCGTCTTCATGCGGAACCCGGAGCTCGCCGGGAAGGCCGTGTCCAAGCACGCGGCAAGTGAAGATTCGATAACCACATGGACGCGGGAGGCCGCCCGGGACGGGAAGCTCGCCGTCGAGGATCCTGCCCTGGCGGCCGGAGTATTCAACGCTATGCTGAGCGGCGCCATAACCTGGCCGGCGGTGTACCAGGGCTACCTGGATGACGAAGCCCTCCCGGCGCTAATTAAGGAACTGATCGCTACCTTCCTGGGACGCTACCGCAAATAACGGGTTGGTTACGCAGGATTGCCGCCGCTGCCGCTTCGTAGTCCGCGAGCGTTTTCACGCGCGAGAGACGCTCTATACGCTTTTTGTCGCCGGGGCAGGAGAGGCCGAGGTAGCTCCAGATTTCCTTCATCTTGTCGAGGACATGGGCAGGGCCGTAGAGGACTTCGCGGTAGGACTGGTGGATGTCCTCGTGCCAGGCGCGAAGATGCGCGGCCCTATCTCCCGCCACGGCGCCCGTCGCGATCTCCTCGGCAAGGAAGGGATTCGACACGGCGCCTCTGCCTATCATCCATTCGTCGATCTCGGGAAAGCGGGCATGGATGGCCGCGAAAGCCTCGCGGGTGGAGATGTCCCCGTTGTAGACGATAGTATGGCGGCATAGCTCGGCGGCGCGGGCAAGGCGTCCAGGTCAGCTACGCCTCTGTACATCTGCGTGCCGAGCCGCGGACGGATTATGACTTTGGCGAGGGGATGATCATTTAATGCCGGCATGAGCCTCATGATGTCGGCAGGGTCGGAGCGGCCCAAGCGAAGCTTGACCGATATGCGAAGCCCCGGGATCGCGCAGACTACGCCTAGCACTTCCCCGATGCGGCCCGGAAAAGGCAGCAAGCCCGAGCCCCGCTGCTTGCCCGCGACTAGCTTGTGAGGGCAACCGAGGTTCCAGTTTATCTCGGTATAGCCGAGGCCGGCCAAGACCCGCGCCGTCCCGGCAAAGGCGCATGCCTTGTTGCCGAGAATCTGCGGAACGAAGGGGCCGGCCAAGTAATCGTGACCGGATTAATCTAGTCGAGTACCGGCCGCGCGAGCTCGGTCGCGACGATCTCCACGTTGTTTGCGGCGCCCGCGATCCAGGCCTGCCCCTCCTGGATGGTGCACTGCAGGTCCATGGTCCTCTCGGCGAGGGCGGCGAGGGCCTTCACGGATGCGGGGTCGATCTCGACGACGCGCAGGTTGCGCAAGCTCGAGAGGGCCTGCCTATTCTGCTCCCACCAGAGCCTCGCCTGCCGGCCATGATATAGATACAGCAGGACCGCGTCGGAGCGGGAGGCGGCCTTGCGCAAGGCCCGCTCGTCGGGTAGTCCGACTTCGATCCAGAGCCTGATGCGGCCCTCCAGGTCCCTGAGCCAGAGGTCGGGCTCGTCCGCCTCGGTGAGGCCGCGGGCCAGCTCCAGCGAGGGATCGGCGTTGAGCGCGAAGGCGAGGAGCCGGACCATCATGCGCTCATCCGTCTCCGAGGGCTGGCAGGCCAGGGTGAGCTTGTGCTCCGCGTAGTAGTTCCGGTCGAGGTCCGATATATGGAGATCGGTCTTGTGGACGGTAGCCTTTTGCGCCATGGATTCCGGCCTCAGGCGTAGGTAGCGTAGGAATAGTAGAAGCGGAAGGCCGAGATGAGCAGCGGAGTGCCCATGCAGGCGTAGAAAGTGTAGAGGATGGCGGGGTCGACGAGTTCGAAGGTTCGAAGGAGTACCCCTCCCGCGATCATCAGCGCCATCATCAGGTAGGACTTCCGGTCGAAGAATGAGAAGAGGCTGGGCCTCTCGTCCTCCATCTCGCGGATTCGCCTCACGTGCTTGCTCGAGATCCTGTTGAAGAGCAGGAAGAAGAAGGCGAGCCCCCCGGCGAAGGCCAAGGCGTAGCGGAGGACGAGGTGCTCGCCCGACTTCAGGAGCCAGGCGCTGCCCCTTCCGAAGAGCATTCCCCCCGCGAAGGTCCATACCAGGCCCGCGACGAGGAGGAGGCCCCGCCTCGACACCTTGAGCGCTCCCCCGCGTCCGTCGGCGGGGGCCATCAGCTTTTCTTCTCGGCTTTTCGGAAGCTCCGGTACAGCAGGAGGTCGTAGGCGATCTTCAGTCCGCCGGCTATCAGGAAGGGCGCGCTCGCGAGGGCGGGGACGGCGATGAGCTGCCCCGTGAGGGCCGGCGAGATCGAGGCGCCCGTGGTCCTCGCGATGCCCGTGATGCCCGCGGCCGCCGAGCGCTCCTCGGGCTTGACGACCGACATCGTGTAGGACTGCCTCGTCGGGACGTCCATCTGTGAGATGCTGAAGCGCGCCAGGAGGACGGCGATCGCGAGGGGAAGGTTGGGCATGAGGGGCACGAGGATGAGGAGGACGTTCGAGGGAAGATGGGTGAAGACCATGGTGTTGATGAGCCCGAAGCGCTTGGCGATGCGCGCTGCCGAGAGGGCCGATATGGCCGCGAGTATGTTGGCGAAGAAGAAGATGCTGCCCAGCGCTCCCGGCGAGACTCCGTAGCGGACGTGGAACCAGTAGGCGACGATGCTCTGGATGACGAAGCCGCCCGCGAAGGCGTCCAGGGAAAAGAGGGCCGCGAGCCGAGCGACGACGGACCGCGATTCCTTGCCGAGGCCTAGCCTGCCGGCGCTCTCCGTCCGAGCCGGGGCCTCGACTGACTGGGATAGGAACAGGAAGACGCAGGCGAGGACGAGGCCCAGGGCCGCGTAGGCCAAGACGAGGACGCGGTAGCTGGCGGAGGGCTCCATGCCGCCGGATTGCAGGCCTTGGGCGATCCAGCCGCCGGCTAGGGCGCCGAGGGCCGTCGCGAGCGAGCCGACCAGGTTGTACCAGGCGAAGACGGCCGTGCGGCGGTCGTCGCTCAGGATCTGCGAGAGCGAGGCCTGCTCAATCGCCAGGAAGGGACCGACCTCGTTGCCCGAGGGGCTGATCACGCCCAGGGTGGCCGCGATGACTAGGATCGTGAAGTCGCCGCTCAGGGCGAAGGGAATGCCCGCGGCGGTCATCAGGGCGGCGCCGACGATCAGCATGGTCCGCCGGCCCAGCCTGTCCGCGTTCGTGGTTATCCAGAGGGAGACGAGGGTGTCGCCGACGAGGGTCAGGGTGAGGAGGATCCCTATCCGCCCCTCGCCGAAGCCCAGGGCCGATAGATATAGGACGAGGACCACGGAGAGGAAGCCGTAGGAGAACATGCGCAATGCCCTGGTGACGAAGAGAATGGAGCCGTCGCGGCCGAGCTTAGGCAAATTCGCTGTCATAGGAAGTCTATTGTACTACGCCGAGGCCCATTTGAGCCAGCCAGGCTATTCGGCGAACAAGGGCTTGAGCAGCTCCTCGTACTGAGCGGCCGTCCGAGAGCCCACGACGCTGGCGACTATCTCGCCCTTTTTGTCGATCAGTATCGTCGTGGGAACCGCGGATATCTTCCCATATTTCTCCATCAGGTCGTAGGAGCCCCTGATGACGGGATAATTGATGGCTTGGGAGGAATAGAACTCCCGGACATCCGCCTCGGTCGAGAAGACCGCGGCCCCGATGATTTGCAATTTGCCCATATAGGTTTTCTGCAATGACTCGAGCGCCGGGATTTCCACCTTGCAGGGAGGACACCAGGTCGCCCAGAAATTGAGCATGACCACCCTGCCCAGGTAGTTCTTCAAGGCGACGGACTTATTATTACTATCCTTCTCGGCGAAGGCGGGAGCTATCCACGGGGCCTTGCCGGGCGCGGCCGGCGAAGGGCCGGCATACGACAAGGCCGCCGAGGATACGAGGAGCAACAAACCGGCCAAGAGACCTTCCGCCTTCGATTTCATCGTCGCCTCCGTACTACCAAAGTACTGTAATATCGGGGAATGGCACAATAAATACCATGACCCGAAGGACCCCGGCCCCCTCGGCCTCCCTGCGCATGGCTCCTCCTGGCAGCCTTGACTACGTATGTAATCGTTATGCCCGGAGGGGCAATGAAACCGGATATCAAACTATCGCCCGCCGAGTGGGCGGTCAGGCGCGTCCTCTGGTCCGATTCGCCGGCGAGCGCCGCTAGAATAGTCGAGGCGCTTCGGAAAAAAGGAAATGGAGCCATCGAACCAAAACGACTTTCTTGAGCAGGCTCGCGAAGAAGGGCTTCGGGGGCTTCGACGACTCGAACAGGAGCCACTCCTATTTCCCGCTAGTCTCCGAGGAGGACTGCGTCCTCGAGGAGATCGAGGAGCTTCCTGATCCCGGACTCGGCCGCGCAAGGATAGGCGAGTATAGGGCGAAGGCGGATCTGCATGGCGTCGATGAGGCGATAGAATACTCCAAGCGACAGTCCAAGGGTATGTCGAGCGCGCGGCAATCCGATAACGAGGCTCAGAATGACGACATGGCGCCCGATATCGCGATACTGGAATCGGCGCTGGCTTCCTACGCGAGGGGCGATTCCGCAGGCACGCGAGCCACGTTGACAGGATATTCGGGCAAGGACGATCGGGGCTTGCGGCGATTCTTCGACAGGCTCGAGCTCCGGCTGAGGGACGAGTAGGCCGGCTTTGGAAGAGAGGGGGCCGGGGAGAGGAACCTTTGGGCGGCCTGCGAAAGGTTCCTTTCCCCGGACGGCCCCTCTAGCGGAAGTCCCCCCTGCTCTCGCGGACGGCGTTCACCATCGCCAGGTAGCCCGATGCGGGCACGTAGTCGGGTATGGAGTTGCCCGAGCCGAGGGCGAAGCCCCTCTGCCCGGCGCAGAGCGCGACGAGGCCCAGCGTATAGTCGCGGATCTCCGACTCCGTCCCGCGGCAGAGCAGGTCCATGTCGACGCCTCCGAACAGCCCGATGCGCGAGCCGTAGCGCTGCACCCAGGCCGGGAAGGGCGCGATCTGGTCCTCGTTGGAGTGCTTGGCGTCGATGCGCGCCCCCTCGATGAGGTCGTCCATCACCTCGAAGATGCAGCCGCAGGAGTGGAGCAGGAAGGGCAGATGAGCGCCGTGGACCAGGTCGACGACGCGGCGGTACTGGGGTACGACCAGGGCCCTGATGTCGTCGGGGACGAGGAGGGTCGAGGACTTGAAGCCCAGGTCGTCGCCGAAGCGGCAGACCGCGAAGAGCTCGGAGCGGCTGGCGAGTAGGCGGCCCCAGAGCGAGGCCAGAAGGTCTCCTACGCGCGCGAAGAGGGCCGCGTAGAGCTCGCCGTCGTCGACGCGCAGCATGCAGAGCTCGGCGTACCCGACGAAGTCCTGCACGACTTCGAAGAGGCCGTTGCCGATGCCCCCTACCGCCTTCATCCCCGCCGGCATGGCCTCGGCGAGGGCGCGGAAATCGTCCTCCCAGAGGGCCCAGAAGCGTCGCTCGAGGTCCTCGAAATCGTAGGACTCGAGATCCCCGCGGTCGCGGATGATCCCGGGCCTTCGCCCGGAAAGGCCCTCCCCTCCCTGGACGACCGAGGTCACCCAAGCCTCGAAGGAGACGGTATCGTAGCCCATGTCGCGCCAGAAGGCGCAGAAGCGCCTGAAGTACTCGACCTTGTCGCCGTAATCCCCCTCGTGGAGGGCGGCGAAGGGCCGGCCGGAAATCTCCTCGATCTTGGCGGGCGCGATGATGTGCTCGTAGAGGGGGAGCCTGGTAGGCCTGCGGTTCGAGGCCGCCGCCTCGACATTGCGGTAATCAGGAATGAATTCGGGCGCTGACGTCATGCCCTCCATTGTACATGATATAATCGCCCCATGCGCCTTCGCTCTCTCATCGCCCTCGTCCTCGCCTCGGCCTCGCTCTTCGCCTCCGCCCAGGCCGTCATCGCCATAGACGAGTCCAAGAGCTTCCAGATCATCAGACATTTCGGCGCCTCGGCCGCCTGGTGGGCGCAGGAGCTCGGCTCCTGGCCGGGGGAAGCGCTTAACCCGATCATGGACGCGCTCTACGATCCCGTTAAGGGCATCGGCCTCGACCTCATCCGCTACGACATCGGGGGCGGCAAGGAGGGCTCCGGGATCGCGGACGACTGGCGCTCGGCCGAGTCGCCCCTCGGCGAGGACGGTAAGCTCGATTGGGCCCGGGACGCGGCGGCCGTCCGCGTGGTAGACGAGGCGGTCCGGCGCGGAGCCTCCGTCATCCTCTTCGCCAACTCCCCGCCCACATCGATGACCCTGACCGGCCGAAGCTCGGGTAATGACCGGTCGACCAACCTGAGGCCGGAAATGCGGGGCGCCTTCGCGCTCTTCCTCGCGGACTGCGCCCTATCCCTCGGCTCGACTCGCGGCTGGCCCATCGCGGCAGTGAGCCCCATGAACGAGCCGCAGTGGGACTGGGGCCCGTCCAAGGGTCAGGAGGGCTGCCGCTACAGCCCCGAGGAGGCCTACGCCTTGATCAAGGCGCTCGCGGCCGAGTTCTCGGCGCGCGGCATCGGGGTGCCGATTTCGGCGATCGACTCGGGCGAGTGGAAGAAGGCCAGCAACGAGAAGTACCTCGCCCTGATCTGGGGGGACTCCTCGCTCGCGGCATACTTGAGCCACTACGCCGTCCACTCGTACTGGTCTTCCCGCGCGGATAGGGATGGCCTTTCCAGGCTGATCGCCAAGGATTCCCCGGGGCTCGAGACCTGGATGACCGAGTGGACCGAGATGAGGGCCGGCAGGGACGCGGGGATGGACGCCGCCCTGGTACTGGCCGATACGGTCCGCGAGGACCTGGTCTACGGCAACGCGAGCTCCTGGCAATACTGGATAGCCGTGTCCAAGTACGATTACCGCGACGGCCTCGTCTATGTCGATCCTCCGGCACTGAGCTTCGCCCTCACGAAGAAGCTCTGGGCCCTGGGCAACTACTCGCGCTTCGTCGACCGCGGCGCGCGGCGCATCGCCTGCGACGTCGGCGCGGTCGTGGGCCTGAGCGCCTCGGCCTTCGAGAACCTCGACGGCTCCGTCGCCTGCGTCGCGATCAACGAGGGCCGCATCGCCTCCGCCCCGATCCGCGTGGCTGCCCCCGTGCGCCTTTCCTGGCTCGAGGCCTGGGAGACCTCGGCGGAGCGAAACCTCGAGCTCGCGTACGCCGGCCCGCCAAAGGCCCTCGTCCTCCCGGCTCGCAGTGTCACCACGCTCCGCTTCTCGGCCCCGCCCCCGCCCCCTCCTCCTCGCTAGGCCGGGAGGCTATACTCATGTCCATGCTGACGAGAATATTCCCCGAGGGCTTCCTCTGGGGCGCGGCGACCTCGGCCTATCAGATCGAAGGCTCCTGGAACGAGGACGGCAAGGGCGAGAGCGTCTGGGACCGTTTCGCGCACACGATGGGCCGCGTGGCACGCGGGGAGACGGGCGACGTCGCCTGCGACCACTACCATAGGATGAAGGGCGATGTCGCCCTCATGAAAGAGCTGGGCCTCCGGGCCTACCGCTTCTCCATATCCTGGTCCCGGGTCCTGCCCGAAGGCACGGGCGCCGTCAACGAGAGGGGCCTGGACTTCTACGAGCGCCTCGTGGACGCCTTGGGCGAGGCAGGGATAGCTGCCAACGCGACGCTCAACCACTGGGACCTGCCCCAGGCGCTCGAGGAGCGCGGAGGCTGGCCCAACCGCGATTGCGCGCGCTGGTTCGCCGACTACTCGCGGGTCTTGTTCGAAAGGCTGGGCGATCGCGTCGCGATGTGGGCGACGCACAACGAGCCGCACGTCACCGCCCTCGGCTACGGCGGCGCCGACTTCGCGCCCGGCCGTTGCGACGCCGCGGCGGAATACCGGGCCATCCACAGCCTCAACCTCGGCCACGGCGAGGCGGTACACGCCTTCCGCGCGGGAGGGAAGCGCGGCCCCTACGCCGGCAAGATCGGCATAGTCCTGGACCTGCATCACTATGTCCCGGCCGGCGAGGGCGAGCAGGACCGGCTCGCCTGCGAGCGGGCCGTGGACCGAGCCCAGGGCGTCTTCCTGGGCCCGATCCTCCAGGGCCGATACCCCGAGCGGCTTATGGAGTGGCTCGGCCCCCTCGCGCCGGAAATCCGGGCCGGGGACCTCGAACTATGCTTCCAACCGATCGACTTCCTCGGCATGAACCACTACTTCACCTTCAAGATCGCCTACGCCCACCGCGGGGGCCTCTTACGCCATAGCGCGACGCAGGTATCCGAGCCGGGACTCGGCGAGACCGCCCTAGGCTGGGGCGTCAATCCGATCGGGATCCGGGCCGTACTCGAGCGAGTGGGGCCGATGGCGAGAGGCATGCCTATCTACATCTCGGAAAACGGCACCGCGATGAGAGACGAGAGCGACGCGTCCGGCTACGTGGAGGACCGCGGCCGCGTGAATTTCATCAGGCGAATGCTGATCGAGCTGCATAAGGCCATCGAATCCGGGATCAATCTGCGCGGGTATTTCTATTGGAGCCTCATGGACAACTTCGAATGGGCCTCGGGCTACGAGCCGCGCTTCGGTCTCGTGCGCGTCGACTTCCCGACGCAGCGGAGGACTCCGAAGCTGAGCGCGCGCTGGTATTCGGGCGTAATAGAGCATAACGCGGTAGAGGAATAGGGTAGGATGATTATGCCACTATAGTCATGCGCAACCTATATTATCCTACGAGGTGTTATCTCGAAATTACCTTGTTTACACTGGCATTGCGTCGGCTCCGATCCGTCCTCGGGCCGGTGCTTCAACTTCTCGGGCAGGCTCCTCCTCGACTAAATCCGGAATATTCACTGATGTCGTTATTTAAAGCTGATGTAATGCCTCTCGGTTGGGCGATGGGATGAATTATCCGGCTCATTGGAGATATCAAAATAAACTTCCTTTGCGCCGACAAGGTATTTTTTAATCGTTGAAATTGCTATCCGACCCACAACCCGCGAGGGTAAATTCTTGTATGAGAGTCCAGGATTCATGAAGCCGTTACCTTTATTGCCGTCCCATATCGTTGCATACGAGCCTCTATCGCCCGAGCGAAAATACTGAATGCCGATATTTAGCGAATATTTACTTCCATCCTCGAAAACCAATTGCATGATGACATTATCCTTTATCCCTTTGGGAAAATTCACCTCCGGATTGTCTGAGGCAAAGTCGATCCGCCAATAGAGGTATTTATCATCTCTACAAAGATAGAATCCAGTAATCGCATATCGTGGATCGTCCATAAATGCGTTCTTTGCGGCAGGAAAGGGTATGAGCCCCTCCCAAGATTTCGTAGTTCCGTCAATATCTATCTTTCGCTGCGGCAATGTCATGACCATAGAGTCTATAGATGCAGAAACAGAGCTATTGGCTATTATGTTTTGGCTCTTTTCCCATGATTGCCCTGCTGGCGTTTCTAATTTTAGGGTACAAAACCCAGCGTCCGTATTCCCATCGAAGTGCTGAGTGCCGTCGCCCGAGTCGTTGAGCGGGGAAAGTGTCTGGCCGTCGAGGGTAACGACGGCGCCTGCCGGAATACTGCTAATCTTTAACCGTCCCTGTTTCGCCACGAGCGAAGGATGATACTCGAGACGTTTGCCCGCCTCGACCACGACGGTCTCCTCCGTGTCAACGAAGCTCTTCGAGCCCCACCTTGCGTTCTGCATCCTGACGACATGGGGGCCCACAGCGACGTTCGCGAAGGTATGGGGGAGTAGGATCGGATCGTCGCCGTCGAGGGAAAGGGAGATAGCGGGATCGGCTTTCGCCTGCGAGTCTGAGAGCGGGTACGTAGCCGTGGCCGACGCCCCGATCGCTCCGGGAGGCGCGTTTGGCGAAATTTTAAGGGAAGCTGCCTGCGCTTGCTCCATGGCGGCCTTAGCCAGGGCCTGGCTTTGTGCCGCGAGATTCTTCGCGGCTTCGGCCTCGGCTTTGGCCTTCTCCGCTTCCTGCTGCGCCGCCGCGGTCTTGGCCGATTCTTGCTTGCGTACTTCCTCGGCGGCCTTCGCGAGCTCGGCCTGCTTGGCCGCCTCCGCGACCTTCGCCGCCGCCGCGATCCTAGTGGCTCGAAGAGCGTCGGAGATGAAGTAGTAATCGACCGAGAGGCTGGCGTTGATCCAGGGGTTTTGGGATCCGCCTGATGCGGACTTGACTTCGCCCGTAACCTTCTTGAAGAGATCCTCGATCTTGAAGTCGCTATCGATGTATTTGAGCAATGCGGCGGTGAAGATGCCGTTTCGTCCGTTCCCGTCGAGGGCTACGTCGCCCGGGCTGGTGGAAAACATTATTGCGGAACCTGCGGAGCCGCCGCCCGTCTGGACGATGCTGAGGCCGCGCGTGCCGCCGAGGGATCGCGACATCTTCTTCGCGAAGGGATTGTCGCGACATGCGTCGAGTATCACGAGGGACACCCCCGCCTTCCCCTGTCCGATGGAATCCGTGACCAGTTGGATGCTGACGGCGTCTGACTTGATATCGTCGATAGTGTCGATAACCTCTCGTACTGGGATGAGGTAGTTGACGCCATCGACCTGCATGCCATGGCCGGCGTAGTAGAAGAGGGCATCGGCGCCTTCGTTGGCGGCGAGCGCGTCGCGGAATGCGAAGATCGCCCTGTTCAGTGCCCTTCTGTCGGAGTCGGTGACGAGGCTTACCTTCCAGCCGACCTTGGAGAGGGCAGCTGCCATATCCGTCGCGTCATTCACAGGATTCTTGAGGGCCGCGTCGCCGGCATAGGTGGAGTTACCCACGATCAAGGCTAGTCGCGCGCCTTGGGCCTCCACGGTGGTCGTAAGCGCGATGGCAAAGCTGGCGGCGATGGCCAGCTTGAGAATAGTTAATAATCTATTATTCCGCATGAATGTCCTCCGAGGCTATTCGATAAAAATCGACATTTCCCATATGAATCCTGGAATCCCGGTATTTCCGGAATCCAAGCATCCTTTGTCACCATTCTACCTTCTCCAGTTTTCCCGTCAAGGTTCCAAACCAGGCTAAAATCGTTTCCTCGTTACTCAAAGCCGCAGAAACGCATACGTTCTGACACCTCGTAGCCAAAAAGGCGACAGGTCTTCCTTCCATCATTGTTTTCCGAGCTGTCTTCCTACGCCGTATCGGCGATGCCCGCGCCAATCCGTCCTATCCTAACGAGAATGGCTCCGAAGAGTTCTCGCGATACAGCGACCTCGGCCATCTGGAATATCGTGTATCGAGCATGGCATACCACCTTGGCGCCGATCTTGCTGAGCTTCCCCCGAAGTGTCGTCATTGACCACTGTCTGATCGGCTTGGGCAGCGCCAGTCGGCGAAGGAAGTTCCTAAGGTTGTACGCCAGGGCGAACAGCTGGAGCCGCACCGCCTTGTCGGCGAAGTCGTGGCAGGACAGGCGCGTCCACTTCACCGCGGACTTCCCTTCCTTGATCCATTGCTCCGCCGTCCCTCGCAGGTTGTAGAAATGGACGACATTCTTCGCCCGCATGCCGAGGTTCATGACGATGAAGCCGACTCGGGGAAAAAGCTCCCCGCGATGCCACTCAACCTTCGCAATCACTCGCCGTGCGAGATTCCAGCACGCTGCTTGGTACAGAAAGTCATGATAGCGAACAATCGGAGCCTTCGGTGGCCGGCCAGCCGGACGAGTCATAAGATGCTCAATCTCTCGCCACAGAATATCGTTCGCGGGAAGGCGGATGGCGTACCCATAGCTCTCGGACTCGGGATATTCATAGATGTTCGGGTTGGCGAAGGCGGCGTCTCCACGGAAGAACCGTGGGATCTCAAGGTAACGGTAGCGCGCAACGATGGGCTCGAGTACCGTCTTCCAATCCTTCGCGCTGTGGACATTTCCATCCCGAAGCATGGCTCCTTCGAGGTCCCCAAATTGGTTGAAGCAAAAGAGCGGATGATAGCAGGTGCAGCCGAAATGGCCGTTGTATTCCGAGCCTTCCTGCCGCCCGTGGGTCTCGCTCACCGAGCTGTCCATGTCCAGCACGATCCGTATGAGCTTCAGAGTCTTCCTAACACGATCGATCTATTCCCCCGAAAGTCGTACAAGCGCCGCTTGGTTCTCCTTCGTCGTAAGGACCCCGGTCTCGAACCTGCCCACCCGACTTGTCGATGACGCCGTATGCTCGACTGCGCGGCCGCCCACGATCTGTTGCGTGGCAGGATCGACGGCGAGACGGCCGGCATCGTTGGTGTCCTCGTAGCCAGCGAGGCGCGAGAAGACCGGCATCCGAGATGAGGGACGCGCCCTTGAACGCGAGGCGCACAGAAGGGCTAAATTGCATTCGAATCGTTGCTTTTCGGCCTTCACCCATTGGGTTCTCCGGTTTTTCGCTAAAACTTATACGTTATCCATTCAGGGACAAATAATTATAGCACATCATGCCGCACCAGGAACGTTTTCATCCGGGAAATCCCGGCTCATGTCATGGCGCTGTTTTTTTCGAGATTCGCGATTTCAAGAGGCCGATTGAGCTTCTCCTATATGGTTCAGTTCGCTTTTTTCAGGAGCGAAACAATTCGCCGCGGCAAATGAGCCGTCATCTCAGGTGCTCAGGCTTTTTTCATATATATCATGCATGCATACCTTCCCCATAAATGCGCAGTCTTCCTTCCCTATGATCTTGAATCCGAATCTTTCGAGGAGATTTTTACAGCTCTTGTTTTCTACGAAAGCAACCGCCTATTTCGTAGCGACCTTCATTTCGAGCCTGGCAAAATCGATTAATGCCTCGACCGCCTCTGACATATAGCCTTTTCTGGTGTATTCTTCCATAAGCTCAAAACCGATTTCGACTTCGTTCTTGTCTCTGTCCCAAATATGAAAGCCGCAGGTTCCCATTTTTTTAGTGCTGCCCTTGTCGATCAAGATCCATCGATTCTGGTCCTGTGGATCTTTACTATTATAGAATGCGATCAAGGCTTCCGATTCCTGGATGTCTTGCATCGGCTCTTGGTCGAATAGGTATCGATTGATAAAATCGTTCTGGAATTCTTCAAACTGCGTATAGCGCGGTAGAAGAATGGATACCGGACGACTTCCTTCCTCTATCCTTTTCCCGCGTTCTTCGCGTCTCCACGGCGAACTCCTTCTACGTCCGATGCCGACGCCGTGGAAGCCGTCCTGAAAAAGCCCGCTATCATGACCGAGGCCCGACGAACAGTGACGAAGGCCGCGCCGAAGGGACAGAAACCAGAGCATAAGGTCATCAAGGAGAGTTCGTACGAGAGGATGATGCCGATCGCCACGAAGGAAGGGAAGAGCCAGCCCCGCAGGCCGAGGGCGAGCGATATTCCGAACAGGACGAGGAAGGTCGCGATGAAGGCCCAACCGAGCAGCTTCATCCCCTTTTTCCCGCGAAGCGGCGCGGACGAACAGCGCGCTGCCCATCGTCACGGGCACCGCCGTCGACGCGAGGAGCCTGAGCGTGGCCCCGGTCGTCGGGGCGCCGCCCAGGGACGCGGCGACCAGGCAGGTACCGATGAAAAGAGGCAGCCCTATCGCGAAAAGCCCGGCATTGAAGGCCCGCGTTCGCGCGACTATCCCGCGCAGGCTCTCGCTCGGTTGCTTTTCCCGCGGCGCCAGTCGAGCGATCGCGCTCGCGGTGGACGCCGCGTAGAACACGAAGCACTCCGGAGAGGGCCCCTGGCTCGTCTGGTCCGCCGTCTTCTGCTCTACCGAAACCATTGGAGCCCCCGCCTCCTGATTCTCCGCGAAGGCCGTTTTCACGGATTTTCTCCTTGGTTTAGCGTTTTTCCGCGGGCCGGGGCCATTTCCATGACCACCAGATGACGACGAGCATGCAGGCGACCTCTACCGCCGCGAAAAAATAGCAATGCAGGTAGGCAGAACCGCCGCCAACGACGAAGCCGATAGTGATGACGCTCGCCACGATATTGGCGAGGCGATTCGCCTTGCGTCCTAGGACTCGAGATAGAAGGATCATGGCGATCGGAATTTCGAGCAGCGCCGCGAAGGCTAAAAGTATTCCTTGCGTGATGTCGACCCCGCCCACAGCCCCGTCACGATATCCCCAAGATATCCAGGCACCATGAGCGCCAGGATATCCGCGAAGATCATGTCGAGCATCACGACGATCCAGAGCGTGGATAGCCTCAACCTCAAATTAGTCCCAGCGACTCGACCATTCTCTTCCATACATATCTCATTTGTTATCCTGGTTAACTATAAACGATAACTCTTTGGCGGCGGGATACGCCGAAGTCGAACCTAGTCTTGCCTTAAATCGTCAATGAGCTCGACTAGAAATCGGGATATCACCTCCGCCTCGGTCGGGTCGAGGCGAGCCTCGATGCCTTGCAGCGGTCCGAAGGTAGTTTCCTGGAATGCCCCATGTCCCCGGATCGCGCGCTTTCCCCTCGAGGTTGCATGGAAGAGGACGTCTTTCGCATTGTCCCCGGACCTTGTCTTTTCGATGCAATCCACGGCGATCAATTTCTTCACGAATTTTGAGGCCGCGCTCTTCGAAACCTCGAGCTTACCCGCGAGGGTCGTAAGGTTTACGGAAGGATTCTCGCCGATGCAGACAAGAGTATGTATTTCCGATCCAAAGAAGAGCCTGCCTGTCCCGTAGTCCCGCGGCTCTTGCTCAAGCCTGGTCAATTCCCTGTGCGCGCCATAGATCATCTGCAATAGGGGGCCATCGATCATAATTTATTGTAATCCAGGTTGACCATAATCAAGCCCAATCCGCAAGCGCTTGGGCAGCGGCAGGCGGCTCAGCCGCTGGCGCTCGAGTACTCCCGCAGGCCCCGCGTCCAGGCGAGCCTCGAGACGGCGATGAACACGACGGGCGCGAGGATCCCCCAGAGGACCTGCGCCCCGCTCATCCTCCCGAGGGCGAAGAGCGAGGGGAAGCTCGTGATCACGAACATCGGGACGACGTAGGACCCGATGGCCTGCCCGAGCTTGTCGTAGACTACCATCGGGACGTTGTTGAAATCCCAGAACGAGTCGCTGATGCCGGCTATCGCGCGGGCGTTGACGATCCTGAAGACGAGGGACTGGGGTATCAGGTAGAGGGCGTAGCCCACTGCCGAGCCGCAGAGCAGGAAGAAGACGTAGCCGAGCAGCCTCCACGCCTCGAAGGGGCCGGAGAGGCGCGACAGCCCCACGACGGTCATGGCTACCCCCGCGACCGTGTCGACGAGGAAGATGCCGATGTCGCATCGCCTCAGGGTAGCCATGAACTGGAGCGATACGGGCTTGGTCAGGAGGGTGTCGAAGGAGCCGTCCCTCACGAGGGTCGAGAGCTGGAAGAAATTCATCATGTAGAGGCCGGCGTAGAAGCCGGTCGCGGTGACGAAGGTGCCGATGAACACCAGCATCTCGTCGGGGGAGAAGCCCGCTATCTTCCTGCCCGAGCTGAAGGCCACGACCACGTAGAGGATCTTGACGACCAGGTAGCCGAGCTCCATGAGGATGCCGGTCACGAAATTCGCGCGGTACTCCATCTGGCTCATGACGTTCATCCGCACGAGTGCCAGGTAGACGCGGAAATGCTTTCTTATCTCGCGCAACGCGTTCTTCATCGCCTAACTCCCCACCGCGACGAAGCGCTTGACGCCGACTCCCCAGAGCAGGCGCGCGAGGACGTAGAGGGCCGCCGACCAGGCGGCCGCGAGGGCGAGGCCCGCGGCGAGCTCCCTCCCGGCGACCCGGCCGCAGAGGACCTCGGTCGGGAACTGGATCGTGAAGCGGAAGGGCAGGGCCTTCAGCGCCGACTCTACGCCGGGGCCGAAAACCGAGAGCGGAAACACCCCTCCGCTCGCCGTGATGATGACTATCCTCGCCGCCTCGAAGAGGAAGCCGATCTCCGTGAGCCAGAAGCCGAGGAGGCCCACGCACCAGAAGACCAGGAAGTTGAGGGCGAAGGCGAGGACGAGGGCCGCGACGAAGCCGAGCGCGGCGGCGATCCCCCCCGAGAAGCCCGTCGCGGCCGCGAGCGCGGCGAGCGCGGCCGCGAGGGCGACGCCCATGAAGGCGGCCTCTGCGGATTTGGCGCCGGCGAACTGGGCGAGGCGGAGGCCGAAGTAGTCGATGGGCTTGACGAGGAAGCGGTCGAGGCCACCCGTCCTGATGTCGTCGTTTAGGTCGTACTCGAAGCCGGTGCGGACTAGCCGCGACACGATGTTGGCCACGACGACGTAGCCCAGCATCTGGACGTAGGTGAAGCCGAAGAGCGTGTCGCTGCCCGAGCCGGGGACGTAGAGGCAGGACCAGAGCGCGGTTTGAATGGCGACGGGCGCGACCGCCCCGAGCAGGGAGAAGATGAAATTGGCGCGGTACTCCAGCGCGCCCCTAAGGCCCAGGGAGAAGGACTCCAAGTACTTGGCCGCGACCTTCGGTCGCGAGCCGACCCTCGGTCGCGAGCCGACCCTCGGCCGCGACGGCTCAGCCATGGCCGGCCCCGGCTCGGAACAACCGCGCTATCCCCTCCTCGAGGGGGACTTCCTCGATCGTCAGGTCGGCCACGGGCAGCTCGCCGAGGGCGCGGCGGGAGAAATCGCGGACCTGGGACCGGTCGACGTCGAAGGTCGCCTCGAGGAGGCCGGGGTCGCCGAGCGCCGCGGCATCTGCGCGGAGCCCGGCGTAGGCCTCGAGCTCGCCCTTCGCGACGGGGCTCGAGAAGATGAGCCTCACGACCTTGCGCTCGGCGAGCGTCGCGTTCACGCCCGAGAGCGCGCCGTCGTAGACGATCTCCCCGCTATTGATGAGGACGACCCTCTCGCACAGCTCCTGGATATCGGACAGGTAATGGCTCGTGAGCATGACCGTCGTGCCGTGGCGCTCGTTGAGGGTCCGTATCAGCTCGCGGATCGCGCGCTGGGAGAGCAGGTCGAGGCCGATGGTCGGCTCGTCGAGGAAGAGGACCGCGGGCCTGTGGAGCAGCGCGGCGGTTATCTCCATCTTCATGCGCTCGCCGAGGGAGAGCCTCCGCACCTGCACGCCCAGGAGCTCCTTGACGCCGAAGAGCTCGACGAGCTCGCCCAGGGTGCGCTCGTAGTCCTTCCTGTCGATCTCGTAGATCGCCCGGTTGAGGTTGAAGGACTCGAGGGCGGGCAGGTCGGGCCAGAGCTGGCTGCGCTGTCCCATCACGATGGAGATGCGCATCCGGAAATCTTTCTTTCGCAGCCAGGGCACGTGGCCGAGAACGGTCGCCGTGCCCGAGCTGGGGTGCATTATCCCGGAGAGCATCTTGAGGGTGGTGGTCTTGCCCGCGCCGTTGGGGCCCAGGAAGCCGACCATCTCGCCCTCGCGGACGCCGAAGGAGACGCCGCGCACGGCCTCCCGGACGAGCTTCTTGCGCGACACCAGGTTGCGCAGGGAGCCCGACAGCCCCTCGGCCTTCTCGTAGTAGGAAAAATGGCGCGTTAGTCCCTTTACTTCGATCGTTTCCATGGTTGGCTCGGGGAGTACCCTAACCCAGCCGCGGGAAGGCGGCAAGGGGGTCGGCTCCGAGCGCCCCGCACCGCAGCGTCGCGTCCCTCACTATCGTCACCCGCGCGCCCCGTATCGCGCCCGACTCGCCCTCGGCCATCGCGGAGCGCCCGGCCATCGAGGCATCGCTCAGCACCCGGGCTCCGACCCTGAGCGGCCGGATGTCGAGCCGCAGGCCCCCGGCGAAGGGATCGCCGGCCAGCCGCAGGAGGTCGATGTCCCAGCCCTCGCCGTTGCAGAAGTTGTCGGCGCCGCGC
>JANXYQ010000136.1 GCA_025355995.1 Spirochaetaceae bacterium
CGTCCTCGCCGGCCGCTTTCCCTACGACTCGGGGAGCGACGAACCAGAAAAAAAATCGCTACGCGAGGATCAGGGCACGATCTCTCTGCGGGCCAACCAGGACGAGATCGCGCTCGAGCTCAAGAAAGAGCTGCACTCGCGGCTCGAGGTGGCCGGCGTCACCATCGACGACGCCCGGCTCTCGCACCTGGCCTATGCCCAGGAGATAGCCCAGGCCATGCTCCGGCGCCAGCAGGCCGGCGCCGTGATAGCCGCCCGCAGGCTCATCGTCGACGGCGCCGTCGGCATGGTGAGGATGGCCCTCGAGGACCTCGAGGCGCAGGGCGTCGTCAAGCTGGACAACGAGCGCAGGGCGGCGATGGTGAACAACCTCCTCGTCGCCCTCGTCTCGGAGTCGCAGGCCCAGCCTGTCATCAACACGGGCACGCTGTACTCCTAGCCGCCCGCGATGGAAGAGAAGAAGCGCTTCCTCCTGAGGCTCGATCCGGCCGACTACGCGGCGCTGGAGAGATGGTCGGCCGACGAGCTCAGGAGCGTCAATTCGCAGATCGAATTCATCCTGAGAGAGGCGCTGAGGAAGGCGGGGCGATTCAATCCAGGATCGTGATCTCGACTCGCCGGTTCCTCGCCCTCCCCTCCTCCGTATCGTTGGGGGCGAGGGGGACCGAGGAGCCGAAGCCGCGATAGAGGAGGCGGGAGGGCTCTATTCCCCGAGCGGCCAGCTCGTCCACGACTTTCTTGGCCCGCTTGATCGAAAGCTCGAGCTCGCCCGAGGCCTTCCCGACAGCGGCGCTGTGTCCTGCCACGAGAAAGTACCTGCCCGCCTGGGTCTTGAGGGCCGCCGCGATCGCGTCCAGGCGCCAGGCCTCCGAGGGAAGGATGGCGTCGCTGTCCGCCACGAAGCGGAGGTCCCGCACCCGCAGGACGAGCCCCTCCGGGCTGGAGGCGAGCTCGAGGCCCGCTGCGTCCAGGGCGCCGGCCGCCGAGGCGCCGCTCGCGGGCTCGCCGGCCTCGGCTAGGGCCGGGCCCTCGCCCGCGTCGAGGGGGCCGGGACCGGCGCCAGGAGGCAGGGCCTCGCCAGGAGGCGGGCCAGCGCCGGCCGGTCCGCGCTCCGCAATCGCCGGCTTCGCCACCGAGGCCGCCGTCGCCGCGGCGATGGCCTCGTCCGCGGCCGCCCGATCGAGGGGGGCCGCTCCTTCGAAGAAATACAGGCAAAAGCCGGATCGCCTCTCGCTGCTCCCGGAGGCGAGGGCGAAGGTCTCATCGAAGCGATCTCGGATGAAAAGCGTCGAAAGCGTTTCGGCGTCCACCAGGATATCGAGGTCATGCGTGCCCGCGGCGTTCTTGACGATTTCCGAGACGGGACGCCGCCCCGGGGATCCCGCCTCGCTCGAGCCCTCATCCTTCGAGGGCCGGATGCCCAGGGGATTCCACCTCGTCGCGAACCTGGCCGTGAGGGTCAGGGCCCTCTTCCCGCGGTAATCCGTCTCGCCCTTGAAATGATACTCCGCGAGGAAGGGCAGGAGGATGAAGGAGCCCGAATCGTCGAAATCGAGGGCGCGGATTCCGGGCGCCGTCCAGGTCGCGCCGGGCTCCAAGGCGCCGGAGGGAAGGGCGGGAAGGCCGCGCAGGCTCGGATAGCCCGAGTCCTCCAGCACCGAGAGGGGCCCGCCGCGCGGGACGGAGAGGCGGACGGGCGCGGTCCTGTCGACGCGGCGCGCCGCGCTTCGCATATCCCGGAGCGTCTCCTCGAGGACGAGGAATTCCCCCGCGTAGCCCTGCGCGGCCGGGGCGAGGGACCCGCGTGCCTCGCGGTAGGCGTGCCCAATGTAGCGGCCGTCCACGTATCGCGAGAAATCGCCGCGCTCGATCAGGAGGAAAGGGCCCGGCGACTCCTGGGCGAGGGCCGGGAGCAGGCTCGCGAGGAGAGCGGCCGCGAGGGAGGCTGCCCTGGCGCGGCTCAGGAGCTGCTCTCCACGGGAACCAGGCTCGCGGGACGAGCCTCGCTCGCGGGGAGATCTACGCTCGCCATGCCGCAGACCGCGAGCATCCTGGTGAAGCGGTCGCCGCCCTGGCGCCTGAAAGAGCCGAGCCGCGAATCGCAGGAGGTGCAGGAGTCGATGGAGAGAAGGTCCCCGACGCCGAGGCGATCGGCCATCGAGACGTTGGCCGATCGAAGGTCGAGGTAGAAGGACAGCCCGCGCCGCGAGACGGATTCGGCGCCGAATTCGGACGAGTAGGTCTCGGCCCTGTCCGCGGAGACCTCGTAGCAGCAGGGTCCGATGGCGGGGCCGAGAATTACGGCGATCGAGGAGGGATCGGACCCGAGGCGCCCTTCCATCCCGCGGACGGCCGCCTCGAGGATGCCGGTGCCCCTCCAGCCGGAGTGAAGGACCCCGAAGGCCCCCGAGCCCCGGTCGAGGATCCAGATCGGCATGCAGTCGGCCACCGTTATCGAGGCCGCCAGGCTCCTGTCGCGGAGGACCAGACCGTCGGCGCCGCCCGATGCCCTCGCGAGGGCGAGGGTATCCTCGCCGGCGGAGGGGAACAGCACGTTGCGCGAATGAGAGAGCTCCAGGCCTCGCACGGCCGCGGGATCCAGGCCCGCGCCTCGGAGGAAGCGCTCGCGGTCGGCGGCGCAGCGAGGGTCGGCGAACCTCATGTCCCCGGCGGCGGCGAAGGAGGCCATCGCGACGGGCTCGGTCCCGCGCGGCCCCCCAGGGCCGGGGAAGGGCGCGAAAAAGCCCTCGCCGGGGAGCTCGGGGATGCGGGCTCGCGTTAGCCGCACTCTTCAATCGTCCCGGGAGAATTCGAGGCCGGAGAGCTCGGCCAGGAGGCTCGCGGCCTTCTCGCAGCGATCCTTGGCGTGGTCCAGGCTTCGCAGGAATTCCTTGTTCGCCTTGCCGTCGAGATACCCTAGATTGGCGAGCGAATCGTAGCGCCCTCCCGCCTCGCCCTTCAGGAAGCCCTGGAGTATGCTGACCATGATCCTCAGGGCCGTGCCTTCCCTCTTTATGATCTGCTCGGCCTCTTCCTCCGCGATCCGGACGATCGCCTGCAGCTTCCGGCGCTTCGCCGAGATCGGCCCGAGATCGCCGACGGCCGCGCGCCACGAGGCGCCGATCTCCCCCTCGGGAGCCAGCCGCGCGTCGAGGGCGGATATGAGCTCGGGGACGCGCAGCATTGCGTCGTAGGCGTCCGTGAATTCGATCCTGTTGTCCTTGCGGTAGAATTCCCCGTCCACGAGCACGACCTTCAGCGGGCGATTGAGCTCCCTGACGAAGGGGCCCCGATAGAAGGCATCGAGGAAAACGAGGGCGACGTCGAAGCGGAGCGGGGGCGAGTACTCGCTCTCCTCCCGCGATATGTGCGCGAAGGCCTGGGGGCCGGGGGCCCCGACGAAGGAGGAAATCTCCTCCACGAGCTCCTTGTTGCGATGCTCGGCCCTCCACTCGTCGAGCTCGGACTCGATGCGTTCGCGCCAGAAGGCCTTGTAGATCGCCAGCCAGTCCTCGCCCCCGGGCAGCTCGCGGGGCAGGTAGGCGGGGTCCCCCGCGACAAGGCGCAGTATGTCCCCGAGGGGCACGCGCGAGTTGAAGGCGCGTATCCTCCCGAGCGACGCCTCGGCCTTGGCCATGTCCGCGCCGAGCAGCTCCGCGGCGTCCTCCCCTCGCTTGCCGAGCTCGTCCCGCTCGGCGAACATGAAGATGGCCTCCATCAGCTCGGTCGAGGGGGCCTCGGACATCGAGAAGAGAATGTCCCCAAGGTCGAGGAGGAGCTCCCGCGATTCCAGGAAGGTGGCCGACAGCCCGGACTCCGGGGAAACGCCTTCCTTGAAAGTCCCCAGGAGCCTATCGAAGAGGAAGCCCGAGAGGCGCTTCAGGAAGAGGACGCTCCTCAGATCCATGTACATCGAGCGCCGTCCCTTGTCGGATAGCTCGGAGAAAGCCAGGTCGAAGGCCGCGAGCGCCGCGTTTCGCACGGCGGAATCGTCAACGGAGCCGCGCGTCTCGAGCATGGAAGCCGAGATCGTCGCGGGGTCGGCCTCGGCGACGAGTCGCGCGTGCGTCGCGAGCAGCTCGATGGATCCGAGGAAGGCGTAGAAGGCCGGCCTGTCCCTCTCGACGCTGCGGTCCAGCGCGTCGTAGAAGAAGCGCGCCGCGTCGCGGAGCCCCCGCAGCTCCTCGGCCACGGGGCCGAGGAGGAGCTCTCTCCGCCTGTCGATCAGGCCGGCGTGCTTGAATTCCACCCTTCGGCCGATCTCCTTGAGCTCGTCCTCCCGGATCAGCTCCTCGCGGCTCTTGCCGCTGAAAAGCCCGCGGAGGAAAAGCAGGAGCCGAGTCAGGAGGCCGATGTCCTCCGTCTTCGTGCCCGAGGGGGCGGAAGCGCTTGGAGCCGAGGAGGCCGGATATAGCGGCTCGCCCGAAACGGGAATGGCCGCCTTGATGCGCTCCAGGAGGGCGACCCTCTCCTCCGCGGAGATTTGGGCGACGAGGCTATCGAAGGGCGAATAGGCTGCCATGCTGATTATCAGCCTATCGGAGTTAGGCGGTAAAAGCAACGACGGATTCGGCTAGGCCTCCGCGGACAGGGTAAGGGCCTCCTCGGTGAGGGGGTGGGTGAACGCGAGGCTGGCGGCGTAGAGCCGAAGGCGCTCGTCCCGTGCGCCGCCGTAGAGCGAATCCCCGAGTATCGGCAGGCCTATCCACGCCAGCTGGGCCCGGACCTGGTGGCGAAAGCCCCGGGACAGTCTGACCCGAAGCCTGAGGACCGGACCCTCCGCCGGGCCAGCGGCCGGGGACGCGCCCAGTATCTCGCTGCGGTAGGTCGATTTCGGCTCATCGACGCCTTCGTCGGGCAGGCCCAGGCAGGCGACGCGCGAGCCCTTGGGCCCGTAGGGCCTGAACGCGCAGCTCAGGGCCCTCCCCTCGCCGAGCAGCGCGGAGAGGCCGGCTCCGTCCAGGCCCTCCCGCGCCTCGGACCAGAGCCCAGCGTCGACGCCCTTCGGGACGCCGCGCCTGGGGAGGGAGCCGGCGGGATTTTCCGCTCGCGAAATGGAAGAGTAGGCTGCATATTCCTTGACGAAGCCCCCTTGCTCCTGCTGGCGCAGGATGGCGGCGAAGACCTCGGGGTTCCTGGCGAACAGGACGATGCCCGAGGTCTCGAAGTCGAGGCGATGGAGCAGGCCCCCCTCGGCCGTCGGCCCGCCCTTCCCGCGCCCGCCCGCCGCGCCTATGTCGGGATATCGCTCGAAGACCCAGGCGCAGAGGTCCCCCTTCCCGAGGCCGGGAGCGCTATGCATCCGCGGGGGCTTCAGGACGGCGACGAGGCTCGGGTCCTCGTAGAGTATTTGGGGCTCGTCGGGATCGACTCCTGGAATATCCATTGCTATTTATACCCGCCTCGAGCTTTAGGGGGGAAGCGTATCCCGCCGATACTACTATCGGAGGACCGCGGGATGAGTTCCGAAAGCCCTGGGAAAAAGCGTCCTGCGCCCGCCGAGCGCGCGGAGGGACGGCTCACCGACTTAGCCAAGCGAGGGTCCCTCCTATGGGCCGACATTGCGCGATCGAACCTGGTCGGCATTTTCGGGGCCTTCGCGGCCGCCGTCCTCCTGTCGGCGACGGTAGTCTGGCTAATCGAGGAAAAGCCCGGCGAGGGCATGTTCCAGAGCCTCTTCGACGGCATCTGGTGGGCGGTCGTCACATTGGCGACGGTCGGCTACGGGGACAAGTTCCCCATCACCATCGCGGGGAGGATCGCGGGAATAATCGCGATCCTCTCGGGCATAGTCATCACTTCGCTGATCTCGGGAACGGTCGCCTCGATCTTCGTCGAGCGCAGGATACGGGAGGGAAAAGGATTGCAGGAACTCAGGCTCAAGAACCATATACTGATCTGCGGGTGGAATCCCAACGCGGCGTCGGTCCTCGCCGACCTGTCCCTGATGGAGGGCGGGAAAGGCGTGCCCGTCGTCCTCATCAACTGGATGGAATCCGAGGCCTTCGACGCCGAGAAGGCGAGCTTCCCCGGCCTGGACCTGCGTTTCGTGCGCGGGGATTTCGCCCAGGAAGCCGTCCTCAAGCGGGCCTCCGCCGGCAACGCGCGCGCCTGCATCGTCGTGCCGGACTCGACCGGCACCAACTCCCTAGCCAACGCGGATGAGAGGACCATACTGTGCTGCCTCGCGATCCGCTCCATCAACTCCGAGATCGAGGTGAGCGCCGAGATCCTCCACCCCGAGAGCGAGCAGCACCTGAGCAGGGCCAAGGTCGACAACATCGTCGTCGGCGGCGAGTACTCGGGCTTCATCCTCTCCTCGGCCTCCATGTCGAAGGGCCTGCCGCGGGCGGCCCGGAAGCTCCTCACCGCGGGGCAAGGACCGCGCCTCAAGGAATCGGCCCTCCCCTCGGCCCTGGTGGGCAAGACCTTCGCCGAGGCCTCGGCCTGGTTCCTGGCCAACGGCAGGGGCGTCCTGGTCGGTGTGCTTTCCGAGCAGAAGGGCGTCTCCCTCGACGACCTCCTCGGCGACAACTCGAGCGCTATAGACGGCTTCATCAAACGGAAATTCATGGAGGCGGAGATCAACCTCGCGGCGGAGGCGTCGGCGGGCAGCGAGGTGCGGTTGGCGCCGGGCCCGGATTACCAATTCAAAGAGGGCGACCTCGCCTTCGTAGTGGCGTAGGGGCGGGACGATGGCGAAAAAGAAGATCGACGAGATAGAGCTCCTGCGCAAGGTCGGCATCCTGGCGGACCTCCGCGACGAGGACCTGCGCAAGGTCCTCGCCGTATCCCAGCGCGTGGCCTTCAAGTCCGGCGAGACCATCATGCACGAGGGCGAGCAGGGAGAGACCATGTACTTCTTCGTCGAGGGCGAGGTCGACGTCACCAAGAACCTGACGCTGAAGCTCGGCGATCGCGATTTCGCGACCGCGGAGAAGTCGATGAACAAGCTCTCCGCCGACAAGGTCTCGGTCTTCGGCGAGATGTCGGTCTTCGGCCCCGAGCCGCGCAGCGCGACGATCACCGCCAGCAGCGACTGCGTGCTCTACAGCATGAACAGGGCCGCCTTCACCAAGCTCTGCGACGACGAGTGCAAGGTCGGCCTCTCGATAGTCAGGCGCATAGCGGCCGTGCTCTGCGCGCGGGTGCGCAAGGGGAACGAGGACGTCCTCAAGCTTTCGACCGCGCTCAGCATCGCGCTCTCCAGGTAACCGGCGATGATATCCAAAAGGACGGCGATCCTCGGCGCCTCGCTCGCCATGTGCCTCTTCGCCCTGGTCCCGAGCCTCGTGGCCCAGGCGGCGGCGGCGCCCGCCGCGTCGGCACCCCCCGCAACGGCTCCCGCCGCGGCGGCGCCCGCAGCAGCGGGACCCGCGGCGCCCGCGCGGTCGTTTAGGGGCATAGAGCTCGGGATGGACCGGGATGCGGCGATCGCGGCCCTAAAAAAGGATCCCATCTTCGCGTACAAAGGACCGGAGGACCTGTCCCTCCTGCCCTCTCCCAACCAGAGCCTGATCGAGGTTGCCGGCCTGTCCTTCGTGCGTCGCGGCTATTTCCAGTTCTTCGAGGGGAAGCTGTGGGTGATGATCCTCACGCTCGACTCCGACAAGGTGGACCACTACTCGATCTACACGAGCCTCGTCGCCAAATACGGCGAACCCGGCCTGATCGACCCCAAGGAATCCCGCTGGGAGGACAAGGCGACGCGCATGGCGCTGGAGCGGCCCCTCACCCTCCGCTACATGGACATGGCCGTCTACGGCAAGCTGCGGGAGGGGGCGAGCGCGAAGGAATCCGTCCAGGAGCTGGACAGGCAGGGCTTCCTAGGCGGGCTCTAGTTCCGTCGTCGGCTCCTGCCCCGTCTTGAAGGCGTTCACCGCCGAGTCGAGCCGGGCGCTGGCTTCCCCCAGTTTCCCCGCGAGCCCCGATACGTCCTGGATCGACGAGGATATCTCCCCCAGCCCCGCGGCTATCTCCGCGATGTTCGACCGGACTTCCTGGGACACGCGCGCCGCCTCGGTGACCGCGCCGTCGACCGCGACGGCCGCGGCCTCGACGCCGGCGGAGCCCTGCGCCGTCAGCGCCGAGGCCGCCCGGAGCTCCTTCATGGCGGAGAGCACCCCGCCCGTCTTCGAGCGTATCTCGCCGAGCAGGGTCCCTATCTTCGCCGCCGAGGACGTGACGTTCAGGATCTGGGCGTCCATCGCCTCGAAGGAGGCGGAGGCGCGGTCCCTCGCGCCGGCCGCCCCGGACATCCGCTCGCTGACGGAGCGGATGGTGTCGCCTATGCTCTTGGAGCTCTCCGAGGCCGCGCTCGCCAGCTTGCGTATCTCGTCCGCGACGACCGCGAAGCCCTTGCCGGAGTCGCCCGCGTGGGCGGCCTCGATCGCGGCGTTCATGGCGAGGAGATTGGTCCTCGAGGCAATCTCCTGGATGACCCTCGCCATTTCGTTGATGTCCTCGACGCTCCTCGCGATCCCGGAGAGGCTCTCGAAGGTCTCGCCGAAGACCACTCGCCCCTCGGCGGCGGCCTCGACCAGCCGCTCGGCGGCCGCGCGGTCCCCATCGGCGATCTTGCCGATCGAGTCCATGGAGCCGATCATGTCCTCCATGGAGGACGAGGACGAGACTATCATCGAGTCCTGCTCGGAGATCCTGCCGGTGTACTCGACGATGCCGCGGGTCATATCCCCCAGGGCCTCGCGGGCGCCGCCTATCCTCGAATCGAGGCCCTCGACCTGGCGCTTGATCGACGACGCGTTGGCGTCGATCTCGACCGCCGAGCTCGAGGCGTCCGTCAGGGCCAGGACGAGAGCGTCCTTGAGCTCGTCGTTCTCCCTCGAAACGGCCTGGATCTCCGAGATGGAGGCGAGGAGCGAGTCGAGGAAGGCGTTGAGGTTGCCGCCGAGGAGGCCGAGCTCGTCCCGCGTGGCGACTTCGGCCCTCTCCCTCAGGGCCCCGGTGCCGAGGGACTTGATGGTCCGCTCGATCGAGACTATCGGCTTCGCCAGGGAGCGGCTCATCGTGAAGGCTACCAGGAGGGCGAGGCAGACCAGGGCAGCGCCGATCACCGCGGTGATCGCCAGGCTGCGCGCCTGCGCCTTGGCGAGCTCCTTATCCACCAGGACGTTCTTCTCGGCGATGACGTCGCTCGAGGAGACCAGGGTGTCGGTGAGCCCCGCGGAGAGAGTCGCGAAATCCGCCAGGCGCTTGTAGACCTCCTTCAGGTTGTACTTCTTCCTCACGTAATCGTCGGTATAGAACTGCGGGAGCGTCGTCACGTTCGTAGAGAGGAAGTATTTGAGCGCATCGGCCTTGAGCGCGTCGTAGGAGAGGGCGAGGGCGGTGAGATCGTCGGAGGCGAGGGCTCGAAGATTGTTAATGATCTCGACCGCGTCCTTGAGCGAGGCGTTGACGCGAGGCAGGTACTTCAGGTTCTGGACCGCGTCGAAGCCGGCGTTGGCCGCCGTCTCCTTCGCCTTGAACCGGACCTGGGAAGAATCGATTTGGCCCGAATCTAGTATGTTTATCGCCGCGATCAGGTCTTTTACCGAATCGTTGAGGGCGAGGAGGGTCCGCCGCTCGTTTTCGATCCTCGCGCTCGATCCCTGGCTAATGAAATAAATGGCCGCGATCGCCGCCATGAAGCCCATGGCGCTCGAGGCAAGTAGGAACATCTTGGAACGAATCCGCATGCCCACCCTCGCGTAGAAAACCTCCTATTAGGCTAGTCCTGTATGTGTATTATGTCAATTTTAATCAGGCTTCGAACCGGCTCCTTCCGCGGGACCCCTGCGGAGTGCCTGCAAAACGCCGGATTCCCTGATCGCGAAGGTCCCGGCGAGGCAGATCGCCGAGAGCGCGATAAAAGATATGAGCGAGGGCCCCATCAGTCCCTTGGCCCCCATCACCGCCATGAGGGCTATGCCCGTAGCCTGGCCCACGAGGAGGAGGAGCCCCTGGGAGGTCGACTCGGGGGCGGGCCTGCCGATCTCGGCCGCGTACTCGAAGCCGATGGGTCCCGCAGCCATCACGAAGAAGCCGAGGATCCCCGAGGACACCAGGGCCATCGCGTAAGCCGAGGACGGCGTGGGACAGATCCGCCCGGCGAGGGCGAGGCCGGCGATTCCCGGCACCATGCCCCCCATGCACAGGACGAGGAAGGGCTTGCGCCTTCCGATCACGTCCGAGAGGATCGGGAGGACCAGGGCGCCGACGATGCCAGCGCCGATCATCACGGTACCGATGAGTCCGTCGGAGTCCACCACGCCGATATGGGCCGCGACGGCGTCCACCATCGAGCTTAGCGCGTTGAAGATTCCGAGCCCGATGGCGAAGAGGACGAGGAGTATCCGATAGTCCCTCGATTTAAAAAGGATGAGGAGGCCCGAGCGCACGTCCTGCCGCTCGGGGGACTCCTCGACCGCCTGCCGGGGCCGCTCGCGGATGACCGCGAGGGACAGGGCCGCCGCCGCAACCGTGGCGACGGCGTAGGCGCGCAGGAGGGCCTCGACGCCGCTCCCGTAGCCCGGCGAGGCGGGGTTCCCGTTGACGACCAGGGGACCGACGACCATCGCAAGCGCGATGCCCAGGAACTGCGCGAGCGACGCGAGCCCCACGGCGGTGCCGCGCTCGCGGAGGGGGAACCAGCGGGCCCCGAGCGCGGTGGCCGCGTTGAGGATAAAGGGCTGGGCGATGCCGAGGGCTATCTGGCCGGCGAGGACCGCGGCGAAGCTCGAGGGGAAGACGCCCTTCGCCAGGCCGCCTAGCCCCGCGACCGCGGCGCCCAGGCCGAGGCCGGCACGGATGCCGAAACTGTCGATAACATACGAAGCGGGGAACGAGAACACGAGGAAGAGGAGGAGATAGGCCATGGCGAGGAAGTCCACGCCGAAGACCGAGCCCGCGGGCGCCTGGGCGCCGTAAAATCGCTCGGCGGCCCTGGCGACGGGCGCGAGGGCGACCCATTGCACCTCGACTGCGACGGTGATGACCATGTACGCGGCTAGTACAGCCCAGCGATACGGCGAAGCCCTGTCCCTAAGGTCCCTCATCGCGCCTCCGATATCATAGTGAGTGACCGCTCATTCTATCTCGGTATTTTTGATCAGGCAAGCATAACCCGCCGCGAGAAAAGCGGTTGCGGTTCGAGCCTCGCCATAGCATACTCTGCACTATGCGTTCTATCCGGATACTCGCGGCTGCCTCGGCCGCGGCCTTGATGCTAAGTTCTTGCGCCATAATCGGGGCGGTCTCGAAGGTGCAGACCGTCCTCACCGGCGAGGAGGACCCCGAGATAGCGGCCGGGGCCCTCCCCACCTTCATCATGGCCACCGAGGCCCTGCTCGAGGCCGATCCGAAAAACCAGGCCAAGGCCGTGACGACGGCTTCATTATATGTCATGTACGCGAATGCCTTCGTCCAAGGCCCGGCCTCCTCCCTGCCCGACGCCCGCTTCGAGGAGAGGCAGGTGGCCTACGACCGGGCGGGAGCCCTCTACCGGCGCGCCTTCAAGCTCCTGTCCTCAGCCCTCGATCGCCGTTCGCCAGGGCTCGTCGAGGCGGCCGTGGCGGGGAAGGCGGACCTGTCGCACCTGCGCAAGGCGGACGTGCCGCTGCTGTACTGGAGCGCGGTTTCGGTCCTGGCCGGATTCGGCCTCAATCCGCTGGACTTCAAGAGCGCGCGCTACCTGGGCGTCGCCCCGATCTTCCTCGCCCGCGCGGCCGAGCTGGACCCGGGCTGGAACGGCGGCTCCATCTACGGCATCTACCTCTCCTACTACGCCGGCATGCCCGACTTCCTGGGCGGCGATCCCGCCAAGGCGGAGGACTCCTATCGGAAGGCCCTCGCCTATTCGAAGGGCGGAAGCGCCTCCCTTTTCGTATCCTACGCCACCTCCATCTGCGTCCCGAAAGAAGATTACGCGGGCTTCAAGACCGCCCTAGGCAAGGCCCTCGCGATCGATCCCGACGCTGCCCCGGAAAACCGCCTCGAAACCGTCCTAGCCCAGAAGAACGCACGTCGACTCCTCGCCGAGGCCGACAAGTACTTCCCCGACACCGAAGGAGCACCTACGCCATG
Source organism: Spirochaetaceae bacterium (assembly GCA_025355995.1). Classification (GTDB taxonomy): domain Bacteria; phylum Spirochaetota; class Spirochaetia; order Treponematales; family Rectinemataceae; genus UBA1306. The sequence continues at coordinate 12,085 of JANXYQ010000136.1, forward strand.
AGCATCCGCAGGGCCGCACTCGCACTACTCCTCTCCGCCTCCGCCACGATCATCACCCTCCCATCGCCCGCGGGCGCGCAGACGCTCACCCTCAGGATGGCAGCCAACGTTCCCGCGTCGAGCCCCTGGGACCTCGGGCTGAAGCGCCTCGCAGCGGAATTCGACCGCGTCTCGGGAGGGCGGGTCAAGATTACCTTCCCGCAGAGCGCCCACGTCGCCACGGAATCGGACATCATCCAGAAGATGAAGCTCGGCGTGGACGGGGCCCTGCTCACCACCTTCGGCCTCGCGGAGCTCTACCCGGACAGCCTCGTTCTCTCGATGCCCAGCTTCATCCGCGACGACGCCGAATTCGACGCGGTCCTCGCCGCCGTCGACCCGCTCGTCAAGGCGAAGCTCGGCGACCGCTATGTCGTGCTGGCGCTCTCGAAGGGCGGCTGGATCAGGTACTTCTCGAAGGCGCTCATCGCGTACCCCTCGGATCTCGCCAAGCTCCGGATATCGATAGATCCGGGCAGCGACAAGGTCATCCAGCTCATGGAGAGCGTCGGCGCGAGGACGGTCAAGGGAACGACGGCGGACTTCCTCCTCCAAATCAACTCCAACACCGTGGACGCCACCATAGTGAGCCCGATCTACATAGCGAGCCTCTGGTCCCAGCTCAGGGGCAAGATCGCCTACATGTCGAGCTTTAAGGTCTCGCCCTTCATCGGCTCCATCGTCTTCAACAAGGCGAGCTGGGACAAGGTGCCGGCCGAGCTCCGCCCCCAGCTCGAGCAAGTCATCCGAGACATGTCCAAGAAGATCAGCATCGACAGCGCCAAGCTGGAAAGCGACGCCATCGCCTCTCTCGACGGGATCAGGTCGCCTCCCGAGCCCGCCGACGCCTCCGCCAAATGGGCCGAACTGATCGCGCAGAGGCGTAACGGGATCATCGCGCAGATGTTCTCGGCCGACATCCTCGATACCATGGACGCCGCCCTAGCCAAGGTCCGGAAGTCCAAGTGAGCGGCGGGGACCAGAGCGCTATAGCGCCTCACAACGCCGCCCCCGAGGGCGCGATTATACATACGCTCCGACTGATATTGATCGCCATCGCCGCCTCCGCGGTGGCCGCCATCATCGCATTCCCGATCGCGGACCTGACCCTCGCGCGCATCTTCTGGAAGGGCATTCCCGCGGCGGCGACCATCGCCGACCACGCCACCCTCATCCTGGCATTCTCTGCCGCGGCCCTCGCCTCCCTGGACAAGCGGCACATCTCGCTCGCAGGCGGCGAGAGCGTCCACGACGACCCGAGGAAGGGCGCCCTGGCCAAGATCCTCGCGTCCTTCGGCGACGTCGTGGCTGTCACGACCCAGACCTGTCTCTTCTGGGCGGCCCTCTCCCTCACCCTTACCGGCTTCGACGCCGCCGCGCGCGTGTGGATAATACCTACGCGAGTCATCGCCGGGATCATGCCGCTCTCCTTCGCCCTCATGACGGCCTTCACCATCCGCAACGCCGGGCGACGCGCGGGCCTCAGGGCGATAGCGGCCTTAGGCATCGCGCTCGGGAGCCTCCTGGCGTCCAGCTGCGTCCGCAACTTCTCGGCGGCCGCCTTCGGCTCCGCCCCCGCCTTCCTCGGCCAGGCCGCGGCTGCCGCCCAAGCCTTTGTCGGAGCCTACGGCCTGCCACTCGGGGTGCTGATGGTCCTCGCCGTGCCCTTCGGCGCGCCGATCTTCACGGTGCTCGGCGGAGCCGCGGCCATCCTCTTCGTCGGGAACGGAGCCTTCATCGAGCTCGCGCCCAGCGAAGCCTACTCCCTGCTCAAGGGCGGCTCCATCTCCGCCCTTCCCCTATTCGGGATTGCCGGCATCCTCCTCGCGGAGTCTGGCGCGGGCAAGCGCTTCGTGGCGGTGTTCCGCGAGCTCTTCGGCTGGTTCCGCGGCGGCGAGGCCATCGCGGCCGTCCTCGCCTGCGCCGTCTTCAGCACCTTCACCGGGATCAACGGCGTCACCATCGTCGCCCTGGGCGGCATCCTGGCGACCGTCCTCTCCCAATCCGGGGGTCTCTCGGAGGACCGGAGCAGGGGCCTCATCACCGCGAGCGGGGACATCGGCCTCCTCATCCCGCCGAGCGCGGCGGTCATCGTCTACGGCGTCAACGCCCAGTTCCTCTACGGCCCCTCGGAGGGCTTCACCATCGTCTCGCTGTTCAAGGGCGCCCTCGTGCCGGGCTTCATCCTCATCGCGGCCATGTGCGTCGCGGGCGTAATCATGTCGCCGAAGAGGGCCCCGCGAGAGCGGACCTTCAGCGCCTCCTCGTCGCTCGGCGCCCTCAAACCGGCCGCCCTCGAGCTCCTCGTGCCCGTCCTCGCGATACTGCTCTACTTCACGGGCCTCGCGGGCCTGCGCGAGATCGGCGCCCTCGCGGTGCTCTACATCGCGATCGTCGAGTCCGTCGTCAAGAAGGAGCTCGGTCCGCGCAAGCTCGTCGCGGCCCTCGGCAAGGCCTTCCCCATAGTCGGCGGCACCCTTATGGTGATCGCCGCCGCGCGCGGACTCTCCTTCTACCTCATCGACGCCAATGTCCCCGCCGCATTCACCACATGGATCCAGGCCTTCGTGAGCTCGAAATTCGTCTTCCTCCTCCTCCTCAACCTCTTCCTGATCGTGGTCGGCTGCCTCATGGACATCTTCTCCGCGATCCTCGTCGTCTCGCCCTTCCTCATCCCCCTGGGCATCGCATTCGGCATACCCCCGGTGCAGTTCGGCGTGATCTTCATCATGAACCTCCTCCTCGGCTTCCTCACTCCGACGGTCGGCATGAACATCTTCCTGGCGAGCTACACTTTCAGGAAACCCGTGCCGCGCATCGTGCGCGACGTCTGGCCCTTCATCATCGTACAGGCGGCGGTGCTCATACTGGTGACCTACGTGCCCGCCCTCTCGACCATACTCAAGTAAAAGGGCATACTCCGCGGCCATGGAAGACGACAAGGGCGTGATCATCTACACGGACGGCGGCTGCTCGGGCAATCCGGGCCCGGGCGGCTGGGCCTTCGTCATGAGAATCCCGGCGAGCCGGGATTCTCATGACGCGCTCAACCCTGGGGTTGAGCGATTAAATCGGGACCTACCGGCGAACCACGAGATCCTCGGCTCGGGCGGCGAGGCCAATACCACCAACAACCGAATGGAGCTCAGGGCGGTCATAGCCTCCCTCGAGGAGGCCGAGCGCCGGATCGCGGGAGCGATCCCCGCGCCCCCCGTCGTCGTGTACACGGACTCGCAGTACGTGAAGAACGGCATCGGCTCCTGGATGGCCAATTGGAAGCGCAACGGTTGGCGCACGGCCGACAAGAAGCCGGTGAAGAACAAGGAACTTTGGGAGGAGCTCGACCTCGTCAACGCCCGCGTCAAGCCGAAGTTCCTCTGGGTGAAGGGCCATGCCGGAGTGGACGGCAACGAGCGCTGCGACGCCCTGGTGCAGGTGGAGATCGCGAAATTCAGATAGGGGGGGGCCTGTCACGTAGGTCGCGTACCTCGCTCCGCCTAGATTCATGAGGGCTCCGCGAAGCCCGCGACCTACGTGACACCCCCCGCCTTACCGCAGTTCTCAACAGTGTCGCTGCACTCACCCGATTCACGCCGCGTTCCTTTCATTGTTGCGATCACACGCGCCCCGAGCCGGGGAGTTCCGCGATTGAGGCATCGTTTTTACTAACGACCACGCTACCCCCACACGATAATTGATTCTATCTAGAGGAACTTGACTGACCAGTCGGCCGTATGCTAGTCTCCGGTTCGATGAAACTGACGGGCATGGATGGCATGGGCCGCTCCTTCTCGGGAGCCGCTTCGGCGAATCGGGGATCTAGCCCCCGCGCCTCCTCCGGCCCGGCCCTCCGCTACTCCTTCCTCTATTTCTTCTTTTATTCCTATCGACGCTCCTTCGCCGTCCGGCCTGGCGAAGCGAGCGCGTAAATCCTTCAAGGCCGGCGACAACGAAGCCGGCTTGGTCCCCGCTTCAATCCACAGCAGCCGCTCGCATTGGAAGGACGTCGCCGAATGAGCGATTCCGTTCGGACATATAGGGCCTCAGCCCAGCTTGCGCAGGGCTTCGCCCATTCGCTCGAGGGCGGCGGCGAGCTTCTCGTCGGCCGTCGCGAAGGAGATCCGCAGGCAGTCGTCGTCGCCGAAGGCGGAGCCAGGCACGACGGCGACCCTCGCCTCGTCGAGGAGGAATTCCGCGAGATCGTCCGAGGAGCCTATCGAGCGCCCTTCGAGGCTCGAGCCGAAGTACGAGGAGACGTCCGGGAAGACGTAGAAGGCGCCCTCCGGCTCCAGCAGCGCCAGGCCCGGCAGGGCGGAGGCGCCGGCCATGACGAGGGACCTCCTGCGGCGGAAGGCCTCCTTCATGCCGCCGATGAGGGTGGTGCCGGACTCGAGGGCGGCGAAGGCGGCGCGTTGGGCGATGGAGGAGGCGTTGGTGGTCATCTGCCCCTGGAGGTCGATGCAGGCCTTCACGAGGGCCTCGGGGCCCGCGAGGTAGCCGATGCGCCAGCCCGTCATCGCGTAGGCCTTGGACACGCCGTTGACGAGGACGGTCCGGTCGCGCAGCGAAAGAGTCGAGGCGAGGCTCGCGTGGGGCCGGCTGGTGTAATCGATGTGCTCGTAGACCTCGTCGCTCACGACCCAGACGCGGGGATGCCTCTCGAGCACTGCGGCGAGCGCGGCGAGCTCCTCGGCGGAGTATACCGAACCCGTCGGGTTGGAGGGCGAGCAGAGCACGAGGGCCTTGGTGCGCGGCGTGATCGCCGCATCGAGGGCCGCCGGAAGGAGCTTATAGCCATCGGAGGCGAGGGTCGGCAGGGAGACGGGCACGCCCCCGGCGAGCTTCGCGAGCTCGGTATAGCTCACCCAATGGGGAGCCGGCACGATGACCTCGTCGCCCGGGTCCACGAGGGCGAGCAGGGCGTTGCAGAGGCAGTGCTTGGCGCCGGCAGAGGCCATGACCCGCGAGGCGGGGTAATCCAGGCCGTTCTCGCGCCGGAGCTTCCGGGAGATGGCCTCGCGGAGGTCGTTGTAGCCCGCGACGGGCGTATAGAAATTATTGCCCTCGTCGATGGCGAGCTTGGCCGCCTCGCGCACGACCTCGGGCGTCGGGAAGTCGGGCTCGCCGACGGTGAGGTCGATTACGTCGATTCCGGATTCCCGGAGCTTGCGCGCCCTCTGGTTCATCGCGATGGTGCGGGAAGGCGAGAGATTGAGGACGCGGGCGGAAAGCTGTTCCACGGGAGGGGCCTCCATCTTGGCGAACCCTTCATTTATAGGCCAAAATCGACGGTCGAGGCAATACGAGGCCTAGCGCCGCCCAATGGGGAGATATCGATATGAACAACCTGAAGCTGACCGGCAGAAAGCCCGGCGGAGCGCGTAGCGTGATCGAGGTCGGGGGCGTGCGCATTGGCGAGGAATTCGTCGTGATCGCCGGCCCCTGCTCGGTCGAGACCGAGGAGCAGACCATCAGGACGGCGGTGGCCGTCAAGGAGGCGGGGGCCAAGATGCTCCGCGGCGGGGCCTTCAAGCCCCGGACCTCGCCCTACGCCTTCCAGGGCCTCGGCCTCAAGGGGCTCAAGATCCTCGACAAGGCCAAGCGCGAGACGGGCCTGCCCATCGTGACCGAGGTCGTCGACACGCGCGACGTCTCCTGGGTCGGGGAATACGCCGACATCCTCCAGATAGGCGCGCGCAACATGCAGAATTTCTCCCTCCTGCGCGAGGCGGGCAAGTCGGGCAAGCCCATCCTCCTCAAGCGCGGCATGTACTCCACGCTCGAGGAATGGCTGAACTGCGCCGAGTACATCCTCGCCGAGGGCAACGACAGGGTCATCCTCTGCGAGCGCGGCATCCGGACCTTCGAGACCTATACGCGCAACACCCTCGACCTGAGCATGGTCCCGGCGGTCCACGCCGAGAGCCACCTGCCGATAATCGTCGATCCCTCGCACGGGACGGGCATCCTCTACATGATCGAGCCCATGAGCCTGTCCGCGGTCGCGGCGGGCGCCGACGGCCTGGAGATCGAGGTCCATATCGACCCGAAATCGGCCATGAGCGACAAGGACCAGCAGCTCACCCCCGAGGCCTTCAAGGCCTTCATGCGGCGCGTCGACCGGTTGCGCGAGTTCATGGCCGAACGCGCCATGGCGGACGCGGACGCGGCCTCGCGCGGCGATCCGCCTCCCGCCGGCCAGGGCTCGAAGCCGAAAGCCCTGACTCCTCGCGATCCTTTCGCGGACGCGATGGACTGAGGCGAGCGTAAGCATGGACATAACGATAATGGGCCTCGGCGGGGCGGTCTCGCGGATATCCTTCGGCCGCCTGGCCGGGATCGCGGAGCTCGTCGACCCGGCCAGGACCGTCCTCGTCACCGACCGACTCATACGCCGCATCCACGGCTCCTCCTTCCCGCCCTGCCCCGTCGTCGAGGTCGCGCGGGGCGAGGCGGCGAAGTCCCTGGCCTCCCTCGAGGCGCTCTACGGAGCCTTCATGGAGAACGGCCTGGCCCGCGACGGCCTCGTCCTCGCCGTCGGGGGCGGCGCCGTCTCCGACCTGGCGGGCTTCGCCGCCTCGACCTGGCTGCGAGGCGTCGGCTTCGGCTTCGCGCCCACCACCCTCCTCGCGATGGTCGACGCTTCGGTCGGAGGGAAGAACGGCGTCGACTTCCGCGGGACCAAGAACCTCGTCGGGACCTTCTCTCAGCCCGGCTTCGTGAGGATCGACGTCGAGCTCCTCTCGACCCTGCCCGACCTGGAATTCGCCTCCGGCATGGGCGAGGTCGTCAAGCACGCGGTCATCGCGGGCGGCGCCTACTATGAGCTCGTCGAATCGGCCGCGGCCGGCGCCAAGGGCGCGGATACCCTCGAGCGGCTCGTCGCCGGCTCGGTCGAGATCAAGGCCGGGGTCGTAGGGCGCGACGAGCGCGAGTCCGGCGAGAGGCGGAAGCTCAACCTGGGCCACACGGTCGGCCACGCGATCGAGTCGGCGACCGGCCTACCCCACGGCCATTGCGTGGGCTCCGGGCTCGCGACCGCCTGCCGCCTCGCCCTGCGCCGCGGGACCCTCGGCGCCGCCGATTGCGATCGCATAACGCGCCTCATCGAACGCTGCGGCCTGCCCACCTCGATCGCCGCGGCGGCGGCGCTCGCGGGAAAGGCGGACGGCGCCGGATTCAGGGCCCTCCTGGGGGCCTCCCTCCCCGCCGACAAGAAGCGCCTGGGCTCCGACCTGCTCATGGCCCTGCCCTCCGCGATCGGCTCGGTCGCCATAGAAGCGGTGCCCCTGTCCGATCTCCAGTCTTTCGTCATGGAGGCTCCATGAACCGCTTCGGAAGAGTTTTCAGGGTCGAGATCTTCGGCGAGTCGCACGGGCCGGCCGTCGGCGTCGTCGTCGACGGCTGCCCGGCGGGCACGCCCCTGTCGCTCGAGGACATAGGGCGCGACCTCGCCAGGCGCCGTCCGGGCGCGGCGGGCACCACCGAACGCGCGGAGGCCGACGATCCCGAGATCCTCTCTGGGCTCTTCGAGGGCCGCGCTACCGGATCTCCCATCTGCGTGGTCATGCGGAACGCCGACACCCGCTCGGCCGATTACGAGGCCTTCAAGCGCGTCCCCCGCCCGGGCCACGCCGACTTCACCTCGCGCTACAAGTACGGCGGCTTCTCCGATCCCCGGGGCTCGGGCCACTTCTCAGGCCGGGTCACCGCCGGCCTCGTCGCCGCCGGCGCCATCGCCAAGCTCGTGATCCCGGGCACGGCCTTCAGCGCCCGCGTCATCGAGGCGGGAGGCAGACGCGTCTCCGACGCCGCCGAGGCTTCGGCCGCCGCGGCGGAGGCCAAGGAGGCGGGCGATTCGATCGGCGGCCTCGTCGAGATACGCGTGGCGGGGCTCCCGCCGGGTCTCGGGGAGCCCTTCTTCGACGCTGCCGAGTCCCTCATCGCCCACGCCCTCTTCGCGGTGCCGGCCGTCCGCGGCGTGGAGTTCGGCGACGGCTTCGCCGCCGCCCGCATGCGCGGCAGCGAGCACAACGATCCCTTCGTCTCGCGATCTGGGAAGACCTCGAAGAACGGTTCCGGCGGCGTCAACGGGGGCATCACCAACGGCAACGAGCTCGTCGTCCGCGCGGCGGTCAAGCCAGCGTCCACCATCTCGGCGCCGCAGCGCACCCTCGATTTCGAGTCGGGCGAGGAGACCGTCCTCGCCCCGGGCGGGCGGCACGACGCCTGCATCGCCCTGCGCGCGGCCGTCGTCCTCGAGGCGGCCTGCGCCGTCGCCCTCGCCGACCTTTACCTGACGTCGCGCGCCACGGCCGCGAAAACCACGGAGGCATCATGACGCTCAAGGACCTACGGGAAGACATCGACAGGATCGACGCGAGGATGCTCTCGCTCCTGGACGAGAGGATGGAGAAGGCCCTGCTCGCGCGCGCCTTCAAGCCGGGCGTGGCGGACGCCGCGCGCGAGGAGGCGGTGCTCGATCGCATAACGCGCTCGTCCCGCTGCCTCGCGGGGCCCGATTTCACCGGCGAGCTCTGGAAGCGGATAATCGCCGAGGCGCGCGCCATCCAGTCGCGGAAGCCCAAGACGGTGGGCTTCCAGGGGGAGCACGGCGCCAACAGCGAGGTGGCTGCCCGGGCCTGGGACGCGTCCGCCGCGGCCATGCCCTGCCGCGAATTCTCCGACGTCTTCGACGCGGTGCGCGACGGCCTCTTCGACTACGGCATAGTGCCCGTCGAGAACAGCCTCGGCGGCATCGTCGGGCCCGTCAACTCGATCCTGATCAACACCGACCTGAAGATCGTCGCCGCGATGGACATGCCGATCTCGCATTGCCTCCTCGCGGTCCCCGGGGCCGACCATCGGGAGATACGATCGGCCTACTCCCATTCCCAGGCCCTCGCTCAGTGCCGCAACTTCCTCGCGCGCAACAAGCTCGAGGCCAGGCCCTATTACGACACCGCCGGCGCGGCCCGCATGATCGCGCAGGAGAGGCCCAAGGACACCGCCGCGATCGCCAACCGCTTCGCGGCCGAGATCTACGACCTCGAGATCATAAAGGACGAGATCCAGGACTCCGAGAACAACCGCACGCGCTTCCTCATCATCGCGAAGGAGGGCGGGAGCCAGGACGGCAACAAGTGCTCCGCGGTCTTCTCCACGGAGGACAAGGCCGGCGCGCTCTTCAAGACCCTCGAGATCTTCGCCTCCGCGGGCATCAACCTCACGCGCATCGAGTCGGTGCCGAACAAGCCGGGCGACTACGCCATCTTCCTCGATTTCGACGGGTCGATCGCGGACCCCGGCGTCTCCGCGGCGGTCGAGGGGGCGAGCGGGGTGGCCAGGAACTTCCGCGTCCTCGGCTGCTACAACGAAAGGAAGCTCTAACCATGCGAATATTAGTAATCGGCACCGGGCGCATGGGCGCGTGGCTCACCGAGGAGCTCTGCTTCGACCACGAGGTCTGCGTCCACGACTCCGACCTCGCGCGGATGAAGTACTTCATCAAGGTCAGGCGGATCCAGAGCCTCGAGGAAGCGAAGGATTTCGACCCCGAGCTGGTCATCAATTGCGTGTCCCTCGGCGACACGGTCGAGGTATTCAAGCGGGTCCTCCCCTACCTCGGGCCCGACTGCATCCTCTCGGACATCGCCTCGGTCAAGACTGGCCTCGCCGAGTTCTACCGCGAGTCCGGCAGGCCCTTCGCCTCGAGCCACCCGATGTTCGGCCCCACCTTCGCCAACATCCGCGACCTAAGCGACGAGAGCGCCGCGATCATCTCGGAATCGGACCCCAAGGGCAAGGAGTTCTTCAGGGCCCTCTACGCGAGACTCGGCATCCGCCTCTTCGAATTCGACTTCGAGGGCCACGACAAGATGGTCGCCTATTCCCTCGCGACCCCATTCGCCTCTACGATGGTCTTCGCCTCAGTGATGAAGCGGCAGGACACTCCCGGCACCAACTTCAAGCGGCACATGATCATCGCGAAGGGCCTCCTCTCCGAGGACGACAGGCTCCTCTCGGAGATCATGTTCAATCCCTACACGATACGCCAGCTCGAGCTCATCAACTCGAAGCTCTCCTACCTCACGCACATCATCAAGCAGCGCGACTACGAGGAGATGAGGAAGTTCCTGAAGGGCCTGCGCGAGAACATCGAGGACTAGGCGACGGCGATCACGAGGATGCCGCTTCCTGTCTGGGCCAGCGAAGGGACATTACGAAGATGAAGACTACCAATCCCAACTCTAGCAGGCCGAATAGATAATAATACGCCCATGTCTCCCCTACCAGGTTCGCGATGTTAACGAGGAAATAGATAGCGCTAGCCGCCAAATTGACGATGCGGTTTATTTTCGCGATCGCTAAAACAGAGACCGGTATCATTAGGCTCGGGATGGCCATTAACAAGCCAGCCAGGAATAGACTAGCCTGCGAAACATAGAAGGGTCCCATTTCGCCGTTCATCATGCTGCTGATGTGGCCAGGCCTAAAATTCGCAAACCAATCGCAATATAGATACAGGCACATCAGAGCGATCCAAGCCGACATGATGATCAGCTTGATGTCGACTTTGCGCTCAACCAGTGAAATCTTTTCGTTCATTCGATGCTCCTCGGGATGGAATTTGGATGCAAAGACGGAGGCGACATCGTAGCGCCTTCATAAAAACGAAAGCCTACGTTCAGGTGCGGCTCACAAGGCTGATAATCGGGCCAGTCCCTATCCTTCTGCTCGAACCCCTCAGGGAGGTTAGTATTTATCGGCCAGTAATTTGCAAGGAATGAAAATGAATCCCGCCGACCTTCGGTAATACGACGCAATCATAGCATTCCTCCACATCATGACCTGTGGAGAGAATACTTTGATATGACTGGGATGTAATTGATCTAGGTTAAGAACGATCGGCTATTGGCGCGTTCCGAGCCGGATTAAAGAGCCGCTTGCGTATCCGGCTCAAGGATTCAGGTTTAACTCCCAGATAGCTGGCTATCTGATACTGGGGAATCCTCTGGAGCAAATCGGGCCGCCTCTCCATCAGATCCCTATAGCGTTCCTCCGGAGTCGAGGTCCGATAGCGGGCAAGGTTCTCCTGGAGCTTTTCCGCCATGATCTCGGACATGGCGAGGCACACCGCCTTGAGCTGGGGGAATTCCGCGAGCGCTCTCGCCTCCTGTTCGGGGCTGCTCACAACCGCCACGGTATCCTCCAGGCATTCCAGGAAATGCGAGGAGGGGACATCCTTTCCCAAGCCGATGGGGAGCACGGATTCTTCCTCGATGAAGAATTCTATCGTCTTGTCCTCTCCGTTCTTCAGGATATAGCTGCGGATGCAGCCCTTCAAAATGAAGTAGCCCTTCGTCGCCAGATCCCCCTCCCGCAACAGCACGGCGCCCTTCGGGTAGGTTCGCACGAACGAGCTCCGGGTCAGGACATCCGCAAGCTCGTCGGTTATGGGCATATAACGCGACAGATAGGATATTAAATCGCTGTTCACGCGGGTACCCCCCCTCGAAACGATTGGCTTGAGCGCGAACCGCGATCGTCCTCGCCAGGAGCCGCGCCGACGGACAGAGAGCATTATAAGCTCGAAGCGAGGAGCTAGAGCCGATATTTTTTCGGTATTACGGAGTAAGAAATATTGAATTGGACGATGGAATCCCCTATCCGTAGCCATACCTCCGCTTTAACGCTAAGGAGCTCAATATGCAGAAAGAATCCTGGAAATACCTTTTGCTGACAATCGCCGCGTTGATCATCGCGGCTTGCCAGACCGCGAAACCCCTCCCCGACCCTCTTGCGGGGAATGCCTCGATCATCCCCGTCGAGGACCTTCCGGCGTCGCAGGACAAGATCAGCATCGAGGCGCGGCGCAAGGGATTCTCGCCGACGAGCGTCAGCGTCAAGAACAGCCTCGACCTCCTCCTCTCCTTCGGGAAGAGGGATTTCGTGAAGTCCTGGACGGTGGCCGTCATCAGCCCCACGGCGAGCCTCAAGCGCGAATTCAAGGGTACCTCCGCGTCGATGCCCGAGTACGTTATATGGGACGGCAAGTACCAATCCGGAAAGCCGGCCGCAGAGGGCAATTACTACGCCCTGCTCTCGGTGGATTACGGCGACGCCTTCAATCCGGTATCGGCCAAGAGCCCGGCCTTCGCGATTGTGACCATCGCGCCGAAGGGCAGCCTCTCCATCGACATCCTCGTCATCAAGACCGATCGAGGCTATCGCATCCGCATCGCCAGCATCGTATTCAAGGCCTTCACCGCGGATTTCGTCAACGTCCTCCCCGACCGCGCCAAGAGGAACCAGGCAACCCTGGGCCTGCTCGCGAAGAAGCTCGCTAAGTTCCCGGACTACGGCATAGCTATAGTCGGGCACGCTGTCATGATCAACTGGGACGATGCCGCGGCCGGCAAGGCCGAGCAGGAATCGATTCTCCTTCCCCTCTCCAGGGAGCAAGCGGTCGCGATAAAGGCCGCCCTCGGTCATATCGAAAAATACGCCGGCAGGATATAATCCCGGGCATGAAAGACTTTCGGGTCTGGGAGCTCCTCCTGAATCCTCCGCTGGTGTCGGCCCTGATAGCCATGGGATCCTCCCAGCTTTTCAAGGCGGTGCGCCCCCTCTTCAGGGGAGAGCGCACGGAGCTCCGGCGCCTGGTCGACTACGACGGCTTCCCCTCCTCCCATTCGGCCTTCATCGCCGCCTGCGCCTTCGCGATCGGCATCTCGGAAGGCTTCCGTTCCGGGGCCTTCGCCCTCTCGGTGGTCGCCGCGGCCATTTTCATCTACGACATCCTCCGGCTCCGCACGACGGTCGCCCAATCGAAGAACGAGGTCGACAGGCTCCTCGGCCGGGAAGGCCTGGACCGGTTGGAGAAGGCGCCGCAGTTCGGCGCGCACAGCCAGGGCGAGGTGCTCGCCGGCATCGCCTGGGGCATCCTTTGCGCGGCGATGGTCTGCCTGATCCTGCCCTGACGCGGGCCTGCTAGCGCCTCGCGATCGCCGCGAGATCCTCGAAGAAGGACGGCCACGACTTGGCCACGCACTCGGCGCCGGCGATCTCGACCGGCGCGTCGCAGGAGAGCGCGGCAGTCGCGGCCGCCATGGCGATGCGATGGTCGCCCCGCGAGTCGACGCGGCCGCCGCGCAGGCCGCCCCGGCCCCGCACGGTCATGAGGTCGCCCTCGACACCGATGTCCGCGCCCAGCTTGCCGAACTCCTCCGACAAGGCCGCCGCGCGGTCGCTCTCCTTGCCCTTCAGCCTGAGGGCTCCCCGAAGCCGGGTCTCGCCCGCGCAGGCCGCCGCGAGGGCCACGAGCGGGGGGAAGAGGTCGGGGCAGTCCGTCGCGTCGAAATCGAAGGCCTCGAGCCTGCCGCGGCTCGCGGTCAAGGTCCCGTCCGCCTCCCCGATCTCCGCTCCCGCGGCGCGCAGCGCGTCCGTTATCGCCCGGTCCGGCTGCGAGGAGGCCGCATCGAGCCCGCTCACCACCACGGGCGAGCCGGGCGATCCGATGGCGCCGGCGACGAGGAGGAAGGCGGCGCCGCTCCAATCGCCCTCGACGGTGAAGTCCGTCGCGCGATAGGTCTGGCCGCCCTTCACGCCGAAGAGGGCGTAGCCCTCGTCCCTTCGGGCCGCCGCGCCGAAGGCGCGCATCGTGTCCAGCGTCAAATCGACGTAGCCGCGGCTCGCGAGGCCCTCGACCTCGAGCTCCGAATCCAGCTCGGCAAGGGGCAGGGCGATAAGGAGGCCCGTGAGGAGCTGGGAGCTCGTCCGGCCGTCGACCCTGGCCCGCCCGCCCCTCAGCGGACCGCGGACGCGCACGGGGGGGAAGCCCGACGCGGTCTCGCAGGCGGCGCCGAGCTCGATCAGCGGCTGGGCTATCATGCCCACGGGCCGCCTGCGCAGCGAGCCCTCGGCGCCGAGCTCGATCCCCGCGCCGAAGAGGGCGGCTATGGGCGAGAACATCCTGATGCAGAGCCCGGATTCCCCGCAGGAAAGGGAGCGGCCCTTCGCCCCGCGGAGCGAGTCCCTCGGCGCGCCCCGTATCGAGATCAGATTCCCATCGTCGTCGATCTCCGCGCCTAGGGCCCCGGCGGCGCCCAGGGCCGCGAGGCAATCCGCGGAGCGGCTCGGGGACCGGAGAATGGATGCCCCGTCCGCCAAGAGCGCGCAGGCGATAGCCCGCTGCATGGAGCTCTTGGAGGCGGGGGCGCGAACCCTCCCACCTACCTCACGATATGCGATCGATCTCGTCATGGATCACCTCCGCGACTTCGCGCGCCTCGCGCCCCTCGGTCGAGACGAGGAGCTCGGCGCAGGAAGCGTAGGCTCCCCTCCTCTCGGCCTCGAGGGCGCGCAACCGCCGCTCCGCGCCCTCGCCGCCCTCGCCTACGGCAAGGAGGGGCCTGGAGCCCGCGCCCCCGCGCGTCCGCGCCGCGGCCGTCTCGGGGGAGACGTACAGCCAGACGCAGAGGCAGCGGTCCGCGAGCATCCGCGCGCTCGACGGGATGGCGGCCGAGCCGCCGCCGGTCGCCAGGACCGCAGGACCCGGAATTGACGTTATGCGATCGAGAATTCGGAGCTCGCGCGCGCGGAAGCCGGCCTCGCCCTCGGAGGCGAAAATCCCGCTCACGCTCCTACCAGCGTCCGCCTCTATCTCCTTGTCCGCGTCGACGAAGGGCAGCTCGAGCAGGCGCGCGAGGGCCTTCCCGGCCTGGGTCTTGCCCGCGCCCATCAGCCCTACGAGGGCGATCTTCCGGCTGCCGGCGACCGCGCCGGCGAGGTCGGCCGCGGCCGGCCCCTTAGGCGCCGCCGCGCCTAGGAAGAGCTCGTAGGCGGGGAGGGCCTGGCAGGCGAGCCAATCGGCGCCGGTCGCGACCGTCAGGCCCCGCTCGGCGGCGTAGTTCGCCAGGAGGCCCCGCTTGTAGTCCGCGTCGAGTATCGCGGCCCTTGAATCGCCGGGAAGCCAAGTTTCGGGAGGGGGCAGGGCCTCGGACGACAGCGTCGAGACGATCACCGCCGCTCCCGGCGCGAGGGTGGGCAGCTCGTCCAGGCCGGCCGAGGCGCAGCCGAGGAGGGCGGCGACCTCGTCGGCGCGGCCGCGCGTGCGGTTGGCGACGACGACATCGCCCCCTGCCCTGGTCAGGGCGAGGACCGCGGCCTTGCCCGCGCCGCCCGCGCCGAGCACCAGGCAGCGCTTGCCGGCGATTTCGACGCCGCGGCTTCGGAGCGCGCCCAGGGCGCCTTCCGGATCGGTGTTCGCCCCGAGTACGCGGCCGTCCGGGAGGGGTATCAGGCAGTTCACTGCCCCCAGGGCGCGGGCGTCCTCCGTCAGCTCGTCGACGAGTCTCGCCGCCTCCTCTTTAAAGGGAGCGGTGAGGTTCATGCCCCTCATGCCGAGGGCGCGGAAGAGGCCCAGCGCCTCGGCCGCGCTCGACGCGGCGATTCGGGCGTAGGCCGCCTCGAGGCCGGCTCCCCGGAAGAGCTCGCGGAAGATCGCGGGGCTCCGGGAGTGGAGCACCGGCCGCCCAGAGACGCCGAGGATGGGGATCATTCCTCTTCCGGGGGCTCGAGGATCAGTTCGTCTATCGGCTTGCCGGAGGGGACCATCGGCAGGACCTTCTCGTCAATGTCGAGGATGCACTCGAGGAGGGCGGGCTTGCGTTCGGAGAGGGCCGCCTCTAGCGCCGCGCGGAACTCCCCCTCGTCCCTCGCCCGGAAGCCCCTCACGCCGTAGGCGTCGGCGAGCTTGAGGAAATCCGGCGGCCTGTCGAGGGTGGTCTGCGAGTAGCGGCCCTGGTAGAACATCTTCTGCCACTGCCTCACCATGCCGAGGGTGCCGTTGTTCATCACCACGATGAGAATGGGCAGGCCGTAGTGGGATATCGTCGCGAGCTCGGCGCAGTTCATCCTGAAGGAGCCGTCCCCCGCTATGTGCACGACCTGGGCGCCGGGATTCGCGACCTGAGCTCCCATCGCGGCCCCCGTGCCGAAGCCCATCGTCCCGAGCCCGCCCGAGGAGATGAAGGTGCGCGGCTTGGCGAAGGGGTAGAACTGGGCGGTCCACATCTGGTGCTGCCCGACCTCGGTCGTGACGATCGCGTCGTCGCCGACCCGCGCGTGGATCTCCTCCATGATGAAGCGGGGGTGGAGCTCGACGTCCCGGCCGTGGGCCGAGGGGACCTGCGCCTTCCAGGAGTCTATGTCGCCGTTCCAGGACGACTTCTCCCTCTCGGGCACGAGCTCGAGCAGCCGCGCGAGCACGTCCTTGACGTCCCCGACCAGGGACTTGCGGCTGACGACGTTCTTGTTGATCTCGGCCGCGTCGATGTCTATGTGGAGCACCCGCGCCTTGGCGGCGAAGCGCGAGGCGTCGCTGACCACCCGGTCCGAGAAGCGGGCCCCGATCGCGATGAGGAGGTCGGCGTTGCTCGAGGCCATGTTGGAGGCCTTCGTCCCGTGCATGCCTATCATCCCCGTGAAGAGGGGGTGGCCGGAAGGGAAGGCGCCATGGCCCATCAGGCTCAGGGCCACCGGGGCCTTGAGCCGGTCGACGAGGAGCCTGAGCTCTCCCGAGGCGCCGCTGGCGATCACGCCGCCGCCCGCGTAGATGAAGGGCTTGGCGGATTGGGCGATGAGCTCGGCGGCCTCGGCGAGGTCGCGGTCGGAGACGAGGGGGGCGCGCTTGGCGCCGAAGCGCGGGTCCCCGGTCGGCTTCATCGCACCGGGCCCGGCGCCGGCCGCCCTCCATTCGGCGGAGGCGGCCGTCACGTCCTTCGTGATATCGACGAGGACCGGGCCCTTCCTTCCCGTCATCGCTATCTCGAAGGCCTGCCTGAGGGTGTCGGCGAGGAGGCGGACGTCCTTCACTATGTAGTTGTGCTTGGTGATGGGCATCGTGATGCCCGCGATGTCCACTTCCTGGAAGCTGTCCTTGCCGAGGATCTTGTTCGGCACGTTGCAGGTGATGGCGATGAGAGGACTGGAGTCCATGTAGGCGGTCGCGATGCCCGTGACCAGGTTGGTCGCCCCGGGCCCGCTCGTCGCCATCACCACGCCGGGCCTGCCCGTCGAGCGAGCGTAGCCGTCGGCCGCGTGGGCCGCGCCCTGCTCGTGCGCGGTCAGCACGTGGCGAATCCGATCCGAGCACTTGAACAGCTCGTCGTAGACGTTGAGGATGGTGCCGCCGGGATAGCCGAAGACGGTATCCACGCCCTTCTCGATGAGGGTCTCGACGACGATTCGCGCGCCTGATAATTCCATCACGTCCCTCCGGGCGGCGACAATACCGCTCCGCTCGCGGCTGAAGAAACCAAAGCCGCATAACGCGCCAGCCAACCGGCCTTGACCTTGGGCAGGGGCGCCTTCCACGCGGCGCGGCGGGCCGCGAGCTCCGCGTCGGGCACCTCGAGCTCGAGCCTCCCCGCGTCTATGTCTATCGATATGAAGTCGCCCTCCCTCACCAGGGCGATGGGCCCTCCCGCAGCCGCCTCGGGCGAGACGTGGCCTATCGCGGCCCCGCGAGTCGCGCCGGAGAAGCGGCCGTCGGTGATCAGGGCGGTGTCGGCGTCGCGACCCATCCCCGCCAGGGCGCTGGTAGCCTCGAGCATCTCGCGCATGCCCGGGCCGCCGCGCGGGCCCTCGTACCTGATGACCACGACGTCGCCGGCCTTGATCAGGCCGCCCTTCACGGCCGCGTTCGCGGCCTCTTCGGAGTCGAAGACGCGCGCCGGGCCCCGATGTTTGAGCATCGAGGGCGCCACCGCCGCGCGCTTGACGACGGCGCGGTCGGGGGCGAGGTTGCCTCGGAGCACCGCGATGCCGCCCACCGCCGAATAGGGATCCTCGATCCTGCGGATGACCGTTCCGTCGGCCTCGGGCGAGGCCGCGGCGAGCTCGCCCACGGTCTTCCCGCAGACGGTTGGCGCGGAGCCGTCGATCAGGCCTTTTATAAGGAGCTGCTTGACGACGGCGAAGACCCCGCCGGCCTCGTAGAGCTGGTTGACGTGGTGCGGCCCCGAGGGCGCGAGATGGCAGAGGTTGGGGGTCCTAGCCGCGATCTCGTTCGCGAGGTCGAGGTTCAGCTCTATCCCCGCCTCGCGCGCGATCGCGGGAAGGTGGAGCATGCTGTTGGTGCTGCAGCCCAGGGCCATGTCCAGGGCGAGGGCGTTGCGGAACTGCCTCAGGTCGAGGAGGTCCCTCGGCTTGATGTCCTTCTCGATGGCTCGCATGACGACGGCGCCCGCGCTCTTCGCGAGCCTGACGCGCTCCGCGTAGACGGCCGGGACGGTGCCGTTGCCCGGCAGGCCCAGGCCCAGGATCTCGGCCAGGCAGTTCATGCTGTTGGCGGTGAACATGCCCGAGCAGGAGCCGCAGCCGGGACAGGCCGAGTCCTCGTAGGCGGCGAGCTCGGCCTCGCCCATCTTCCCGGCGTGGACCCTCCCCACCGCCTCGAAGACCGTGTTGAGGTCTATGTCGGCGCCGCCCTTCCTCCCCGGGAGCATCGGCCCGCCCGAGACCAGGACGCTCGGGATATTTAGCCGGGCGGCCGCCATCATCATGCCGGGCACGATCTTGTCGCAATTGGGCACGAGGACCAGGGCGTCGAGGGCGTGGGCCTCGGCCATCGTCTCGATGGAGTCTGCTATGAGCTCGCGTGAGGCGAGGGAGTACTTCATGCCGGAGTGGCCCATGGCGATGCCGTCGCAGACGCCTATGGCGGGGAACTCGATCGGCGTGCCGCCGGCGCTGCGTATGCCCGCCTTGACCGCGTTCGTTATCGTATCGAGATGGATATGGCCGGGGATGATCTCGTTCTTGGCGTTGACGACGCCGACGAGGGGGCGGGCGAGCTCCTCGTCCGTATAGCCCATGGCCTTGAAGAGGGACCGGTGCGGAGCCCTCTCCACGCCCTTCTTGACCCTGTCGCTCCTCATTTCCCCGCCTCCGCTATCGCCTTGACCACGGCCTCGCCCATCGCGACGGTGCCGACTAATTTCTCGCCGATCATCCCGCTGGCGATGTCGGCGCAGCGGAATCCGGCATCGAGCACGGCCGACACGGCGGCCTCGACCGCGCGCGCCGCCTGCTCGAGCTTCAGCGAATGCCGCAGGAGAAGGGCCACGGAGAGCACCGTCGCGAGCGGGTTGGCCTTATCCTGCCCGGCGATATCGGGGGCGGAGCCGTGGATGGGCTCGTAGAGGCCGGGACCCTCGCGGCCATCCGGCCGCGTGCCTCCGACGCTCGCGCTCGCGAGCATGCCGATTGAGCCGGTGACCATGCTCGCCTCGTCGGAGAGTATGTCGCCGAACATGTTGCTCGTCGCGATGACGTCGAATTGCCTGGGGTTCTTCACGAGCTGCATGGCGGCGTTGTCCACGTACATGAAGGAGAGCTCGATCCCCGGCCACCTCGGGCCCATCGCCTTGGCGGTCTCGCGCCAGAGCCGCGAGGACTCGAGGACGTTGGCCTTGTCGACCACGCAGAGCCTGTTCTTACGCTTGGCCGCGGCCTCGAAGCCGACCTCGAGCAGGCGCTCGATCTCCTGTTTCGAATAACGCTCAGTGTCCCAGGCCGAGAGGCCGTCCGCGCTTCGGCCGCGGTCCCCGAAGTAGATGCCGCCCGTGAGCTCTCGCACGACCAGGATGTCGAGGCCGCCCTCGACGAGGGAGGGCTTGAGGGGGCAGGCTCCGGCGAGCTGGGGGAACATGAGGGCCGGGCGAAGGTTGGCGTAGACGCCGAGGCCGGCCCTTATGGCGAGAAGCCCGGCTTCCGGCCTCTCGCTCCCGGCCAGGTTGTCCCACTTCGGCCCTCCCACCGCGCCGAGGAGGACGGCGTCGCTCCCGCGGCAGGCCTCGAGCGAGGAGGCCGGGAGGGGCTCGCCGAACTCGTCTATCGCCGCGCCTCCCATGGGGGCCTCCACGAAGGAGAGCTCGAAGGAGAAGCGCTTCGCCACAGCCTCGAGGGCTGCCACGGCGACCTTGACTACGTCCGGGCCGATGCCGTCGCCGGGGACGGTCGCGATCGTATATTTCATAGCCTCGCCCCCGCGGCGAGCCTGCCGCGAACGTAGCCGATCAGGCCGCCTGCCCCCATGATCTCGCGCATGAAGGGCGGGAAGCCCATGGCCTGAGCCTTGGCGCCCGTCGTGAGGTTCTCGACGAGCCCGGTCTTTAAATCCGCGCGGATCTCGTCGCCCTTCTTCGCGAAGCTCTCCGCACCGGCCAGCTCGAGGATGGGGAGGCCCGTGTTGATCGCGTTCCTATAGAAGATGCGCGCGAAGCTCGAGGCGACGACGCAGGCGACGCCGGAGGCCTTGATGGCGATCGGGGCGTGCTCGCGGCTGGAGCCGCAGCCGAAGTTGCGGCCGGCGACGATGAAATCCCCGGTCCTGACTGATGCGGCGAAGGAGGCGTCGATGTCCTCCATGCAGTGAGAGGCCAGCTCGGCCGGGTCGATCGTATTAAGGTAGCGCGCGGGTATGATGACGTCGGTATCGACGTTGTCCCCGTAGGCGAAGGCCTTTCCCTTTGCTTCCATGTGCACTCCTACGCGCGCGAGGGCGCGGCGATGATTTCCGTGGGATCGCTTATCCGTCCCGTGATGGCGGAGGCCGCGGCGACCGCCGGGCTCGCGAGGTATACCTCGGACTCCGGGCTGCCCATGCGGCCCACGAAATTCCTGTTGGTCGTCGCGAGGGCCCGCTCGCCTTTCGCCAGGATGCCCATGTGGCCTCCGAGGCAGGGGCCGCAGGTCGGGGTCGAGACGAGGGCGCCGGCCTCCACCAAGGCCTCCACGAGGCCCTCGCGGAGGGCCTGGAGATAGATGGCCTGGGTCGCGGGGAATACGATGCAGCGCATCCCCTTGGCTACCTTCCGCCCGCCGAGGATTGAGGCGGCGACGCGGAGGTCCTCTATGCGGCCGTTCGTGCAGGATCCGATGACCACCTGATCCAGCGATACGTCGCCGACCGCGGAGATCGCGCGCGCGTTGGAGGGGAGGTGGGGGAAGGATACGGTCGGCTCGAGCCTCGAGAGGTCGACCGAGATAGTCCTCTCATAGCTCGCGTCGGCGTCCGAGGCGAATTCGACGTAGGGGCGCTTCGCAGCCGGGACTCGTTTTGCCACCTCCGCGGCCCAGGCGCGGGTGCGGTCGTCGACGGGGAAGATGCCGTTCTTGGCCCCGGCCTCTATGGCCATGTTGGCGATGGTGAAGCGCTCGTCCATCGTGAGGGCGGCGACGCCGGCGCCGGCGAACTCCATGGATTCGTAGAGCGCGCCGTCGACGCCGATGAGGCCGATGATATGGAGGATCAGGTCCTTGCCTGTAGCCCAGCCCCGCGGGGAGCCCGAGAGCTCGAAGCGGATCGCCTTGGGCACCTTGAACCAGGCCGTGCCCGTGGCCATCGCCGCCGCCATGTCGGTGGAGCCGACGCCCGTGGAGAAGGCTCCCACCGCGCCGTAGGTGCAGGTGTGGCTGTCGGCGCCGATGACGAGCTCGCCTGGTAGCACCAGGCCCTTCTCGGGTATGAGCGCGTGCTCGATCCCCATCTCGCCGACCTCGAAGTAGTTGACGATCCCCATGGCATGCGCGAATTCGCGCATGGCCTTGCACTGCTCGGCGGCCTTGATGTCCTTGTTGGGCGTGAAGTGGTCGGGCACGAGGGCGATCTTGGCCTTGTCGAAAACGCCGGCCGCGCCGATTTTCGCGAATTCCCTGATCGCGACGGGGGCCGTGATGTCGTTGCCGAGCACGAGGTCGAGCCGCGCCTCGATGAGCTGCCCGGCCTCCACCTTCTCCAGCCCCGCGTGCGCCGCGAGGATCTTCTGCGTCATCGTCATTGCCATTCGGGACACTCCTATAGGTAGGCCTTGTAGCGCCTCTCGATATCGTTGATGAGCTTGTACTCGATGGAATCGACGAGGGCCAGCCAGCTCGCCTCGATGATGTCGGTGGACACGCCGACGGTGGTCCACGCCTCCTCGCCGTCGGAGCTCTCGATGAGGACACGGACGGAGGCGGCCGAGGCCCCCTGCGTGTCGAGGACGCGGACCTTGTAGTCCGTGAGCCGCATCGTCGAGAGGGCGGGATAGAACTTCACGAGGGCCTTGCGGAGCGCGAGGTCGAGGGCATTCACGGGCCCGTCGCCCTCGGCGGCGCTGATCGCGTCCTCGCCGTCGACCCTGATCTTCACGAGGGCCTGGGCGGAGAGCTTGCCCTCCGTCGGCTCCTCGCCGATCGTCCGGTAGTGGCCGAGCTCGAAGAAGGCCTTGTACTTGCCAGCGGCCTTCCGCATGAGGAGGTCGAAGCTGGCGTCGGCGCTCTCGAACTGGTAGCCGAGCCTCTCCATCTCCTTGAGGCGCCTCATCACCTGCGCGACGAGGGGCGATTCCTTCGTCACCGTCGGATCCAGGCGCTTTACCCGATCGAGGATCACCGAGCGGCCGGAGACCTCGCTGGTCAGGATCCGCCGGGCGTTGCCGACGGTCTCGGGCGGCACGTGCTCGAAGGAGATCGGCGTCTTGGTCACCGCGTCCACGTGCATGCCCCCCTTGTGGGCGAAGGCGTGAAGGCCGACGTAGGGCAGGCCCTCGTCGAAGCTCACGTTGGCTATCTCCGCCACCCTTCGCGTGGAGCGGGAGAGCTTGGGCAGCGAGTCGGGCTTGAGGCACTCGTGGCCCATCTTGAGCACGAGGTTGGCCGCGATGGTGGAGAGGTTGGCGTTCCCGCAGCGCTCGCCGAAGCCGACGAGGGTTCCCTGGACCTGGGTCGCGCCCGCCCTGACCGAGGCCATCGAGTTCGCGACCGCGAGGCCGGAGTCGTTGTGCGCGTGGATTCCGATCGGCATTCCCAGCTCCTTGAGCACCCGCGCGCTGAGCTCGCCCACCCTGTCGGGGAGGCTGCCGCCGTTCGTGTCGCAGAGCACGAGGGTCTCAGCGCCCGCCTCCGCGGCGGCGCGCAGGGTCGACATCGCGTACTCGCCGTCCGCGACGAAGCCGTCGAAGAAATGCTCCGCGTCGTAGATCACGCGGCGCCCGGCGGCCTTGAGGAAGGCCACCGTGTCCCGGATCATGCCGAGGTTCTCCTCGAGGCTGACCTTCAGGACCTCCTTCACGTGGAGGTCCCAGCTCTTGCCGAAGATCACCACGACCGGGGTCTCGGCGCCCAGGAGGCTTCGGAGTCCCTCGTCCTCGGCGCAGGAGATCCCTCGGCGCCGCGTGGAGCCGAAGGCGGCGAGGGCGGCGTTCTTGAGCTCGATGCCGCGCGCCTCCTTGAAGAAGTCGAGGTCCTTGGGGTTGGAGCCGGGGTTGCCCGCCTCGATGAGGTCGACCCCGAGATCGTCGAGGGCCCTCGCTATGTTGAGCTTGTCCGTCACCGAGAAGCTTATTCCCTCGCCCTGCGCGCCGTCGCGCAGGGTCGAGTCAAGAACCACTATCCGGCTCACGCGTGTCCTCCGTATCCTGCGCCATCGCGTTTATCGCCGCGATGTAGGCCTTGATGCTCGCCTCCACGACGTCCGTCGAGAGCCCCCGCCCGTTGTAGCGCCTGCCTCCGAACTGGATCCTCACCCGAGCCTCGCCCTGCGCGTCCTTGCCCCCGGTCACGGCGTCGAGGGAGAAGTCCTCGAGGACGGGATGCTTGCCGACGATCTTGTCGATGGCCTTGAAGCTCGCGTCGATGGGGCCGTCCCCGAGCGAGACCCGCTCGGGCATAGGCGCGTCCTGGCCGATGAGCCTCACCGCGCTCGTCGCGGCGATGCCCGAGCCCGAGTTGATGACGAAGCGGTCGAGCCTGAAGGTCTCGTTCACCTTGGCCGAGACGCCGAGCACGAGGGCCTCGAGGTCGCGGTCGGTGACCGTCTTCTTCTTGTCAGCCAGCTCCTTGAAGCCCTCGAAGAGGGCCGGCAGGGCGCCCGGCCGCGGGTGGAAGCCGAGGAAGGCGACCCGCTCCTCGAAGGCGGCGCGGCCGGAGTGCTTGCCGAGCACGAGCCTGCTCGTCGGGAGCCCGACCGACTCGGGCGTCATGATCTCGTAGGTGGCCTTGTTCGCCGCGAGGCCGGCCTGGTGGCCGCCGGACTCGTGCGCGAAGGCGTTGTCGCCGACGATGGCCTTGTTGGGCTGGGGCCTGACCCCGGTCACGGCCTGGACCAGCTTGGAGGTGCCGTAGATCTGGGTCGTGTCGACCCCGCAGTAGGCGTGCAGGACGTCCGCCCTCGTAGCCAGGCACATCACCAGCTCCTCGAGGGCCGCGTTGCCGGCCCTTTCGCCGAGGCCGTTGATCGTGCACTCGACCTGCTGGGCCCCGGCCCCTATCGCGGCCAAGGTGTTAGCGACCGCCAGGCCGAGGTCGTCGTGGCAGTGGGCGGAGAGCGTCGCCTTCTCGATGTCGGGCACGCCCCCGCGCACCCTGCGGATGAGCTCGGCGTACTCGTCCGGCACCGAATAGCCCACCGTGTCGGGCACGTTCACTATCGCGGCGCCGGCGCCGATGGCCGCCTGCAGGACCCGGCAGAGGAAATCGGGATCCGAGCGAGTGGCGTCCTCGGCGGAGAACTGGACCTCGGGGCAGAGCGCCCTCGCCCGCCTGACCGCGGAGGCCGCGAGCTCGAGCACCTGGTCGGGGCCCATGCGCAGCCTGTATTCCATGAGCAGGGGCGAGGTGGCGAGCACGACGTGTATCCGAGGCCGCTCGGCCCCGCGCACCGCCTCCCAGGCGGCGTCGATGTCCTTGTCCACCGCCCGCGCGAGGCTCGCGATCGTGGGACCGCGCACCACGCGCGCTATCTCCTTGACGGAGGCGAAGTCGCCCGGGCTCGTGACCGGATAGCCGGCCTCGATGACGTCGACTCCCAGGCGCGCGAGCTGGCGGGCCACCTCGAGCTTCTCGTCGAGGTTCATGCTGAAGCCCGGAGCCTGTTCCCCGTCCCTGAGAGTCGTATCGAGAATAACTATCCTACGCGGCATTTCGGGCCTCACTTGTGCGAGAAAAAAGAAGAAGGACCGCGAAGGGGAGGAGGGAAGGGAAGCGCGCGAAGGGGAAAATCCCGGTGGGCGAGAGTCCCCCTTGGCGATTCCCCTTCGCGCCCCTCTTTCGCGCCTTCGCGGTCGACCGCATTACGCTTTTTCGTCCGTCGGCTTGGTCCAGCTCATCATCGCGCGGAGATCCTTCCCCACCTTCTCGGAGAGGTGGGCGGCGTTGATCTCGCGCATGCGGTTGAAGTAGGGCCTGTTCGCCTGGTTCTCGAGGATCCAGTTGCGCGCGAAGCTGCCGTCCTGGATCTCGCCGAGGACCTTTTTCATCTCCTTCTTCGTCTCGTCGGTGATGATGCGCTTGCCCACGGTGTAGTCGCCGTACTCGGCCGTATCGGAGATGGAGTAGCGCATGAAGGAGATGCCCTTCTGCACGACGAGGTCGATGATGAGCTTCATCTCGTGGATGCACTCGAAGTAGGCGCTCTCGGGCTGGTAGCCGGCCTCGACGAGGGTCTCGAAGCCCGCCTTCATGAGGGCGGTGACGCCGCCGCAGAGCACCGCCTGCTCGCCGAAGAGGTCGGTCTCGGTCTCCTCCTTGAACGTCGTCTCGAGGATGCCGGCGCGCCCGCCGCCGATGCCGGAGGCGTAGGCCAGGGCCAGCTTCTTCGCGTCCCCGGTCGCGTCCTGGTGCACCGCTATGAGGTCGGGCACGCCCTTGCCCTCGAGGTACTGCGTGCGCACGGTATGGCCCGGCCCCTTGGGCGCGATCATCACGACGTTGACGTCGGCGGGCGGTAGGATCTGCTTGTAATGGATGTTGAAGCCGTGGGCGAAGGCGAGGGTCTTCCCCGCCTTGAGGCCGGGGGCCACGCTCTCGGCGTAGAGCTTCGCCTGCTTCTCGTCGTTGATGAGGATCATGATGAAGTCGGCTGCCGCGGTCGCGTCCTTCGCCGTCATCACCTTGAAGCCCTTGGACTCTGCTTCCTTCCAGCTCTTCGATCCGTCGTAAAGCCCTACGATGACCTTATGCCCGGAATCCTTGAGGTTGAGGGCGTGCGCATGGCCCTGGCTGCCGTAGCCGATCACGGCTATCGTCTTGTTGGCGAGGGCCTTGGGGTCGCAATCCTTGTCGTAATACATGATCGCCATAATGCTATGCCTCCTCCCGCGTGCCTTAGGCGGCTAGCGGGTAGTTCACTGTGTTTGGCTCGCCGCCCCTCGGGTCCTTCCGGACCCCAGGGGCGGCTAAATAAGAGATAACAGGGAGGAACCGCGCTCGAGGGCCGCGATGCCCGTGCGGGCGAGCTCGCGTATCCCGTAGGGCGCGAGCAGCTCGATGAGGCCGTCGACCTTTTCCTGGTCGCCCGTGACCTCGATGGTCAGGGTATCGGAGGAGACGTCGACGATGCGGGCGCGGAATATGCTGGCTATCTGGACGATATCGGGACGCCCCCCGTGGGAGGCCGCGACTTTTATCAAGGCGAGCTCGCGATAGACCGCCTTGCCCGAATCCAGGAGGCGCACGGATGCCACCTCGACGAGCTTCTCGAGCTGCTTCTGGATCTGCTCGATGGTCGACTCGTCCCCGCGCACTACAATGGTCATGCGCGAGACGCCAGGCTCCTGGGTTTCGCCTACGGTCAGGCTGTCGATGTTGTAGCCCCGACGGCTAAAAAGCCCCGACACGCGGGAGAGTACGCCCGCATGGTTCTGGACCAATGCCGAAAGGACATATCGTTCCATAGGCTGGATAACGTATCGCAGAGTGAAATGCTTGTAAAGAGGCCAAGGCTGGATAGCGGATGTTTATGCCTGCAAAAGCCAATAATGGCGCGACAAATCAAATAATTGCGGAGTATTCACGGCGCGACGTTTCAACAATCGAAACGACGATCGTATATCGAGCATCGCGATTAGCTAGAGATTCGTGATCCGCGACGAGATGCCCTTGCGCCAATCCTTCTTCTCGCCCTCTTTCTCCCACTGAATGCGGCGCTTGACCGAAAAGGCGCTCTCGTTCTTGTCCTTGAATTCGACTACGGCGAAGGATCCCGACCCGAGGTAGACCAGCTTCTCGGTCGCCGCGAGGGTTTCCGAGGCGCTCACGCGCTCCAGTACGCAATCGAAATGGGCAGGCTCTCCCGTGTCCCTGCTTGCGGAAACGGCGGTCGCGAGATCGTAGACGGGCTTCCCGCAAAGCGGGCACAGGGGCATGTCGCGGGGGTCCTGGGCCTGGCGGGGAAGGCTGCCGGGGCTCGATTCGGCGTTCGGCGCGCCGCCGGCAGCGGCCTCTCGCTGGGCGTCGGGTCCGCTTGGCCGCGGGCTGCCCTCGCGGGGCCCGCCGTGGCGGGCCCTGAATCCTCGATGCCTGCCGCCGCGCCGCCCCTGGCCCTCTTCGGGACCCGCTTTTCCGCCAGTATTTTCCGGTCGCTCGTCGGCCATCGGGCACTCCTCAACGCAAGCCTGTCCTGATTCGCGGGGCCTTCGAAAAGGCCTGGCGGATTATATCATCCCGGCCCGTCTTAGCGAAGGGTCAACCTGGCGCTCAGCACGGTCGCGATCCTGAGGATCGCCCCGTTCATGTAGTCCGCGTCGCCGAGCTTGGCCTTCAGCTCCGCCAGCCGCTTCGGATCCGTCCGCGGCCGGGCCCCGTCGATGCGCAGGCGCCGCGGGGCTCGCCGATGCGCGGGGGTCGCGAGGCCCGGGACGCTCCCCGGCTCGCTCGCGGTCGCCAGCTTGATCCCCGGGCTTTGTAGTGCATTTCGGCTCGTCATGGCTCTCCCGTAAACGCCGAAGGATAGCGTTCGACGACCGCGCCGCCCCTAACGAGGATGACGTCGAATCGCACGCTCCAGTCATTATATTCTCGATGCCGGGAGAGGAAGATTTTAGACGTTTCGACGATTCTTCGTCGCTTATCTGGGCCGATGGCCCTTTCGAGCTCCTCGGGACCCAGGAATTCCCAGGACTTTACCTCGACGAAGGCGATAACCCCGCCTCGGGTCGCCGCGATATCGATCTCGCCGCCCCTCCAGCGGAAATTCCTCGCCGCTATCGCCCAGCCCTCGCCCTCCAGGAAAGCGGCCGCGAGGTCCTCGCCGGCGCGGCCCTTCGCCGCCGAGCTTGCGCGGGCGCCCACCGGCTCTCGCCGGCTATTGGCCGGCGAGCTCCTTCGGATCCAGGGCCCTGGCTATGAAGAGGGTCTTCTCGGCGACCAGGTCGACGGGGTCGCCCTCGTCTCCCTCGTAGCGCTTGCCGAATTCGTCGACGATGATCCTGAGCCTGGGCCTCAAGGGAGCCTCGGGGTGGGTCTCGATGACCTTGGCGATCGCGGAGTTGTTGAGGAGGACGGTCGAGCCCAGGGGGTAGATCCCCATGCTCTTTATGAAGGCCTTGAGGATATCCGGGTCGAAGCGGCGGGAATTGTCCGAGAGGAGGGCCTTCATCGCCGCGTAGCCGATCATCGAGTTTCGGTACGGCTTCTCGCTGACCATGGCCTCGAAGGCGTCCGCTATCGAGACGATGCGCGCCAGAGCGTCGATGTCGACGCCCGTCGTCTTGCGAGGATAGCCCTCGGAGTCCCAGCGCTCGTGATGCTGGAGGCCGATGAGGCCGACGTCGTCGGGATACATGAGCTCCTTCGTTATGATCCGGTACGAGAGGAGGGGATGGGCGCGCACCTTCTGCGCCTCGTCCTCGCTCAGGGCTCCCTTCTTCTTGACTATCGAGTCGGGGATCCTGAGCATGCCCGAATCGTGGAGCAGGGCGCCCGCGGCCAGGTAGGAGAGCTTGTACGGGGAGAGCTTGAGGGTGACGCCCATGACCGACGAGAGGATGGCGGTATTGACCCCGGCCCTCGCGAGGTCGGGCCCGACGTTCTGCGAGCCGAGGATGGCGGAAATGGCCGAATCGCGCTCGTCGCGGACGAGGGCGAGGACGCCCTGGGCTATCTGATCGACGGCCTTCGACTCGATGGGTTCGCTCTTGCGGATCTTGTCGTAGATCTGGGCGAGCCGGTCCACGAGCTCGGTGTAGCGCAGGTACAGTTCCCGGCTGCCGGCGAAGCCCTGGGGCTTCGGCTTCACGGCCTCGGCGCCCGATGCCCCGGCCGGGGAGACGACCTCGTCGAGGAGGTTGCCCTCGGTTATGACGAAAGCCACGCCCCAGCGCTTGAGGGCGTCGATGTCCTTCTGCTTGACCCCGACCGCGGCGGGCACGAGAAGGTTCTTGTCGTCGATATAGACGTCCTCGGAGAATCTAGAGCCTGGTTTGATCTGATCCAAGGCGATTCTTTTCTTCATACATCCTCTATCGACTTCACGAAGGCGAAAACCCTCGCGACGATCTCGAAGCATTCCTCGGGCACGTAGGACCCGACATCCATGGGGAAGACGGCCTGCGCGAGACTCTCGTCCGCGACCACGGGCACGCCCGCCTCCCTCGCGATCGCCACGAGGCGATCGGCGGCCCGGCCCTCCGCCTTGGCGGCCAGGAAGGGCGCCGGGAGACCTGCCCAGTACCTAAGCGCGACCGCCTTGGGTTTCCCCCGCCCGCGCCTATGCATCGAGATCGAGTCCCTCGGCCGAGGCTCCCGGCGCGCCGCCCCTCGACGCCGCGCGGCGAGGGGAAAGTCCGACCGAGCAGGAGTGCGGCGCGAGCGCCGCCGCCAACTCGCCTAAGCGAGCGCGGCAGACGGCCGCCCTACCGTCCGGGCCCGCTATGTCGAGCGTCGGCGCCCTTCCGCCGCCGAAATCGAGGGAAAGCGACCAGTCCTCGGGGGCGGCTCCGCGCGACGCGGTAAAAACAGCCTGGAAAAGACCTTGGCCGCCTCGGACGTAGGGCAATTGTATACGAAAGCATCCGCTGAAATCAACCGCGTCCAGGGAAAAGCGGAAAGGGACCAGGACCCAGCTGCCTTCGGGGCCTCGCAGGTGGTTGAAGAGAGCGAGCGTTTCGCCTTCCCCTCCGGCCTCCGCTCCCCCGATCCCGGCGACGAGGGAGCGCAGCAGGGAGCCGAGGACCCGCGGAAGCTCGCCCTCGGGAACCAGGGTCTCGCCATCGGACGCCCCGCCCTTCCCCCTTCCGTCCTGCCCTCCCCCTCCGGCGGAGCCTCCCCCGCCGCGCGAGAGGTCCGCGAGGCAGCCGAGAGCCGGCCCCTCGGCGGGGAGGCCCTTGGCCTCCATCTTGGCGGCGAGATCGGTGAGCTCCCCGGCATCGGAGTCGTCTTGGAGGGCCGCGCGCCGGACCCTGGCCAGGGCGCGGGGGGACGGCGCGAGTCCCTCGCGGAGGAGGGCGGCGAGGGCGGCTCGCCCAGCCGCGTCGTTCGGAAGTCCGGCGGCCGAGAGGGCGCGAGCGAAGTCGGCTTCCCTATGCGGATCGGCGGCCAGTCGGAGCAGGATTGCGTCGCCCGAACGCTCGACCCTGGCTTTCAGGATGGTTCCCGGCTCGAGGGCGCTCGCCGAGGAGGCGGACAGGAGCCTGTGGCCGATCGCGACGAGATAGAGCCCCGGTCCCGTACGTTCCCGCACGACGACGGAGACGGAAGCGCCGGCCTTGAGGCCGGCCTCGCGGCCGGCGCCTCGGCCGGCGCCCACGGATGCTTCTACGATTCTAAGGGAAGGCTCGACCGGGCTCGGGGTCCTCATCCTGAGGTTGATAGCCCTGAAAAGCCTAGGCCTTCGGAGCCTGGGCGGCCTCTTCCTTCCTGTTGGGGAGGAGGACCTTGACCTTGGACTTCTTGCCGACCTTGGAGCGGATGTAGTAGAGCTTGGCCCTTCGCACCTTGCCGGCACGGACGACCTCGACCTTCTCGATCCTGGGGGAATTGACGGGGAACACGCGCTCCACGCCGACGCCGTAGGAGATCTTGCGGACCATGAAGGAATGGCCGATGCCGGCGTTCTTCATGGCTATGACGAGGCCCTCGTATATCTGGATTCGCTCGGTCTTTCCCTCTACGATCTTGAAGTGGACCTTAACGGTATCGCCGACCTTAAAGCCAAGCGGACCTGCCTTGATCTGCGGCGCCTGGATCTTCTGTATTAGGTTCATCGTCTCCCCCTTCGGTGATTATCTCGCGTATGAGCTTTCGGATCTCGCCAGGGAGCCCGTCCGCCGCGAGGAGCTCCGGACGGTACGCCAGGGTCTTCTTCAGGCTTTCCCTGAGGCGCCATCGAGCAATATTCGCGTGGTGTCCCGAAGTCAGGACCTCGGGAACCCGCAGGTTATCATATATGGCCGGACGTGTATACTGGGGATACTCTAGGAGAGCCCCCTCGCGGCCCTCCGCGGCGGGCGCGAAGCTCTCCTCGAGCAGGGACTCGCCCGAGATTACGTCGGGTACGAGGCGGTAGACGGCGTCGACGAGGACGAGGGCCGCGATCTCCCCCGAGCTGAGCACGTAATCGCCGACGGAGATCTCGTCGGTGACGTAGCGGTCGATCACCCGCTGGTCCACGCCCTCGTAGCGGCCGCAGATTATCACGAGCTCCGCCTCCCGCGAGAGGTCGGCGGCCATCTCCTGGTTGAAGAGCCTGCCCGATGGCGTGACATAAACGGTGCGCGCGCCGGGCGCCGCCCCGTCGCCGCCGGCCCCGGCGGCTTGGAGGGCGAGGCTCAGGGGCCCGGGCAGCATCAGCATGCCCGCGCCCCCGCCGAAGACGAGGTCGTCGCACTTATGATGCTTGTCGGTGGCGTAGTCGCGGATGTTGACGAGCTTGTAGGACATGAGGCCGCGCTCCACCGCCTTGGCCATTATCGAGCTCTCGAAGAAGCCTTTGAGTATCTCGGGGAAGAGGCTTAGGACGGTGATCCTCATTCGTCGGGTCGCCCGTCGGGCGACAGGAGCTCGGGAACCAGCAGAGCGATGCTGCCTCCGCCTATGTCGACCTCGCCGACGAACTCCTTGCGGAAGGGCACGATGGCCGTGCCGCCGCCGGGAAGGACGACCTCGAGCCAGGGCTCGGCTCCGCCCCCTAGGACGGAGCGCACCTCCCCCAGTCTCGTTCCCTTCGCGGGCGAATCGCTTCCGTCGACGATGGCGAGGCCGACGAGGTCGTCCTCGTACCATTCGTTGGGACGCAGGGGCGCCGCCTCCGCTCGGGGCACGATGATCTCCATGCCGGTTAGGGCGCGGGCGGCCTCGGGGCTCGGATAGCCCTCGAAGGCGATCGTCAGGGAAGGGCCCTCGCCCTCGATCCGCAGGACCTTGAGCCTCAGGGCCCGCGGCGTCCTCGAAGGGACGCCCGGCGCGCCTCCGGCCGCCCCGTCGGTATCGGGAGCCTCGAGCCTCGCTTCCTTGATCTTGCGGAAATGGGCGCTCTCGCCCGAGTGGGAGTGGACTTTAAGGTCGCCCCGGACGCCCTTTGGCGCGCCGAGGCGACCGATGGATACATATTCCCGATCCATTTAAAGAAACCTCATTTCCGGCTAGAAATGAAGGTTAATCCAGGATCTCGAGGACGACGCGCTTATCGGAAGCGCCGGAGGAGGCGGAGAGAATGGTGCGCATGGCCTTGGCTATGCGCCCGTGCTTCCCGATCACCTTGCCGATGTCCTCGGCCGCGACCCTGAGCTCGAGTATCGTGGACTTATCGCCCTCGACCACCGCCACGGAGACGGAGGCCGGATCGTCCACGAGGGACTTGGCGATGTATTCTACGAGATCGCGTTCCACGATCCCTCCTTATGACTTTATCTGTATGCCTTTTTTGTTGAAGAGGCCGCGGACCGTGTCGGTGGGGCGGGCGCCCTTGGCGAGCCACTCCTTGGCCTGGGTCTCGTCGATGACGATCTGCTTCTCGACCGCCTTCTCGATCGGGTGGTAGAGGCCGATCTCGGCGAGGCAGACGCCGTCGCGGGGCACGCGGGAATCCATCACGACGATGCGGTAAAAGGGCCTCATCTTGGTACCGAAACGCTTTAGCCTGATCTTGACGCTCATAGTACTGTCCTCCAAGGAACCTTACGGAAGATTGGGTCCGCCTTACGACATGGTTTTCCCCGGACGGCGGGCCCGGAGCGGGGGGTTCGAAGGTTATACAACGCGGGAGGCCCCAGGGTCAATGCGCGAGGCCGGGAGCTCAGACCTTGAAGCGCCCTATCGCGTCCTCCATGCCGGCGATGGTGCCTCGCATCGACCGGGAGACCTCGGCTATGCGCTGCGAGCCCTCGGAGATGCCCGCCGAGCTCGAGGCCAAATCGCCCATGGTGGCCTGGATGCTCACCGTAGTCGCCCTGAGCTTGCCCATCTCCGCCAGGATGGTCTCGTTCCCCTCGCTTATTTCCCTTGAACCCGAGCCGACCTGCGCGGTGATCTCCTTGACGGTCTTGAGGGCCTCGAGGACCTGAGAGCCTCCTACCCTCTGCTCGCCCAGGGCGTCGCGCATCTCCCGCACGAGGCTCTCGGTCTCGGAAATGCGCGAGGAGACCGCGTCGAAGGCCGTCTCAGATACCCTCGAGGCTTGAACGACCTCCGCTATCGAGCCTTGAACTCGGACGAGGTCGGCGCCGATGGTCCTCGATTGCTCTGCGGCCGTCTCGGCAAGGCGCCTGATCTCATCGGCCACGACCGAGAAGCCCTTGCCGGCCTCGCCCGCGTGGGCGGCCTCGATGGCCGCGTTCATCGCGAGGAGGTTGGTCTGCGAGGCGATGCCGGCGACGGTCTCGTTAGCCTCGAGGAGGGCCCTCGAGCTCTCAGCTATCTGGGCGACCCGTTCCCCGGCGTCGCCCTGCTTGGACCTTCCCTCGGCGGCGGCCTCGAGGAGGGCCGCGAATTGGAGGGCCATGGCCTCCATCGAGCGGAAGCCGGAATCCACGTTCGCGACCATCTCCTCGATGGCCGAGGAGGCTTCGGCCACGCTCGAGGATTGATCGCGGACGAGCCGATCGAGGCCGTCGATATTGCGCGCTATCTGCACTATGGCGCTCGAGGACTCCTCGACGCTGGCGACCTGGGCGCCCACGCCCACCCGCACCGCCGCGACGACCCCCGAGATCAACGAGACGGCCCCGACGGCGTCCCGGACCGAACCCCCGAGCTCCGAGCCTATCGACACGAGGCCGGCCTGGGACGCGCGGAGGCTCGATACGATCTCCCTCAGCTTGGCGAGGAAGGCATTGAACGAGGAGCCGAGCTCCCCGATCTCGTCGGAGCGGTCGATGGAGATGCTCTTGCCGAGGTCCGCCTCTCCCATCGAGAGCTCGCGGAAGGCATCTCCGGCCCTGGCTATCGGCAGGGCTATGCCCCTCGCCATCGCCAGGGAGAGCAGGATGGCCGAGAGGGCTCCCGCGGCGAGAAGGAGGCCGAGGAGGATCAGGATGGGTCGGATCGCGGCGTCGATTTCGTCGACGGGTTGGTCGATCGCGAGGACCCAGCCCGATGAGCCGGGCACGGGCGCGTAGAAGCTCAGGAAGCGCTTGCCGCTCGGCGCCCTCCACTCGCCGATGCCAGGCATCCCCGTGGCCATGGCCAGCCCGAGGGCGTCGAATCCCTCGTATCCGGCCGCGTCGGCTTCGCCTATCTTGAGCTTCATGACTTTGTCGGCCGAGGGATGGGCGATGACGAAGCCGCCCGGCCCGAGCAGCCAGCCGAAGCCCGCCTTGCCCACCCGTATCGGGGAGATGAGGGCGGAGAGCTCCCTCAGTTTTATCTGGAAGGCGGCCAGGCCGAGGGCGGAGCCGTCCCTGCCCTTGGCCGCCTGGGCGAGGACGACGATATCCATCCCGAAGGCCTCGGACTCGAAGGGAGCGCTTATGACGAAATCGGCCCCGGCCATCGCCGCCTTGAAATAATCGCCGTCGGCGACGTTCCCGCGGACTCCCGCCGAGCTAAGGTAGCTTCCGTCGGGCCAGGCGAAGAAAGTTCCGGCGACCTCCGGGGAAATCGCCTCGGCCAGGCCGAGGGCCTCCTTCTCGGCTTCCGGCCTGTCCTTGGAAAGGAGCTCCGCGCGATGCGCGATGAGCCTGAGTTGCCATCGCATCTTCTCGATGAAGCCGCCGATCTGCTCGGACCTGGCCTCCGCGAGCTTGGCGCCCCCGTCGAGGACGAGGGCCCTCGTCGCGCCTCCCATCTTCAGGCCGAGGAGGACGAAGACGAGGGAGAGGATGAGTACGACGTAGGCGCTTAGCGCGAGCGCGATGCGGCCCCTCAGCATGAGCGTAAATTTCCCGCTCATCGCTCCCCCGGCCTCGCGGGAGTCTCGAGGCGATGGACCGCGACGCGCCGGACTAGGGGAGTCGCCAAGCTGCCATCGATCGCGAGCCTCAGCGCCTCGGCCTCGATCGGAGGGAATCGGAGGATCCGCTTATACCCTATGGTGGTCCCCTGGGCGAGGCCGATCCACCGGCCTCCCCGCCTGGCCTCGACGCGGAAGGCCGAGATCCTCTGCCCGAGCTCGACGAATTCCTCGATCGAGACCGCGTCGAAGCGGCGCGGGCCGGTGAATTCCAGCTCGATCCAGGGGGAGGTCTCGCCCTCCTCCGGCGCCCAGTAGAGGCCGGCATCATCGCTCGAGGCTCCGCTGGGCGCGTAGGCGGGGTCCCGGCCCCAGGTCGACGAGGCGGAGGCGGTCGAGCCCGAGGCGAGGTCCTCCGAGAAAGCGCGCTCGAGGAGGCGACCGAAAGCGGCGAGGGAGTTGGCGTCTGCCGAGGCTATCCGTCCCTCGCGCGTCGGGGGGACGTTGAGGAGGAGCACGGAGTTGCGGCCTACGGATTTCAGGTAGAGCTCGAGGAGCTCTTCCTCGCGCTTCACTTTCCCGTCCTCCTCGGGATGGTGGAACCAGCCCGGGCGTATGGATACGTCGCACTCCCCGACCAGCCACTCGCTCCCGTCGGGGCTGCCTCGGCCGAGGAGGGCGGCGTCGCTCCCGCTGATCGAACCCAGCGGCGTCAGCTTGGACCAGTTGGTCTCGCCCGCGACCCCGTCCTCGTTGCCGATCCAGCGGATGTCGGGCCCGGACTCCGAGAAGATCGCCGCCCCCGGCTGAAGGCGCCGGACGAGGGCCACCCAACGGTCGACGGCGTAGGCCTGATCGACCCCCGGCCCCTTCGCCCCGTCGAACCAGACCTCCCCGATCTCGCCGTAGCCGGAAAGGAGCTCCTCCAGCTGGCCCAGGTAGTATTCGTTGTATTCCGCCCCCCGCCCGTATGAGGGGGCGTTCCGGTCCCAGGGCGAGAGGTAGACGCCGAAGCGCAGGCCGGCGCGGCGGCAGGCCTCCGAGACTTCCCGGACGAGGTCGCCGCGCCCGGAGCGCCAGGGGCTCGAGGCGACCGAGTGCTTCGTCAGGCGGCTGGGCCAGAGGCAGAAGCCGTCGTGGTGCTTGCAGGTGAGGATGAGCTGCCGGGCGCCCGCGGCCTTGAAGGCCCCGGCCCACTGGTCCGCGTCGAGGGCCGCGGGATCGAAAAGCCGCGGGTCCTCGGTCCCCTCCCCCCACTCCCTCCCGGAGAAGGTATTGATGCCGAAGTGGGCGAAGCCGATCAACCCCATTCCCTGGTAGGCGAGCTGGCGGGCGGAGGGCGTCGGGGCGAGCGCCGCCGGCGCGGGGCGCTTGGAGCCGCTCATGGCGCCCCTCCCCCGTCGTATTCGAACCAGGCGCATTCCAGGCTCGCGAGCTCCACCGCGATCCTGGTCCCGTCGCCGAGGGTCAGGTTAGTCGAAACAGGCTCGTCCGCGCAGTTCACGGCGGCGAAGCGGCCGACGGAGGGATAGGCGTGCAGCTCGACCCGGGGGTCCTGCGCACGCCAGGTCTCGAAGGCCGCCTCGGCGCCGGCGGCCCAGTAGAGGGCCCGCTCGAGGAGGCGCGCGTTCTCGTGGCTGTAGGGCAGGCCCGCGACATAGGCGGCCCGTCCCGAGCCGAACCGGTTGACGGCGAGGCAGGCGTCCTCGCCTCCGGGCCCGGAGGCCCTGAGGACGCGCGCCCCCGAAGGCAAGGCGCGGACCTGGGAAATGCCCTCCCCCAGGTCCGGGCGCTCTGAGAGGCCGGCGTCCACGAAGTGGCCGGGCCTCGGGGCCGGGGGCCTCTCGCGCCAATTGAGGCCCAAGCCCATCTCGCGCTCCACGCCGAGGATGTCCCGGAGCTGGAAATAGGCGCCCTGCCTCTCGCGGGCCGAGGGCTCGCCGATGCCTATCAGGCCCCCTCCCCTCGCGACCCATAGCCTGATGGCGGCCGCGAGCCTCGGGTTTTCCCAGGCCTCTCCCCCGCTCCACGCCGTCCCGGCGTCGCCCGCGAGGACGAGGACCGCCGGGAGCCGCGGGAGACCCTCGCGGAGGACCTGGTCGAAGGAGAGGAACTCCAGGTCGAAGGCCTGGCCCGCGAGGGCCTCGAGGAAGCCGAGGTAGGCATGGCAGCGGCGGTTGGGGAGGGAGTGGGCGACCTGGTGCCCCATCCAGCGGCGGGTCTCGCCCCAGGCGTTGAGGACGCAGACCTTGAAGGGCGCGACCCAGGGGGAGGCGAAGCGTCGCCCGTCGAGGCCCGGCTCCGCAAGGCTGGTCGCGGCGCGGATCTCGCGGAACCGGCGGCAGATGCCCTCGACCTCGGCGACGAAGGCGGGAAAGCGGCAGGCGAGCGAGAGGTAGCCGCCGTAGCCCATCCGGTCCATGGGCGAGCGCAGGATGGCGCGCCGCGAGCGGGCCCACACTCGCCTCGCCTCGCCCGCCGGGTCGCCGCCCTCGCGGAAGACGTCGGGGAAGAGATAGGGATAGAAGCGGGCCTCGGTCTCGCGCACGGGTATGTCGGCGATCATCCGCGTCGTAACGGCGTCGGCCCCAGCCCCCACGACGCCGTCGAGGCCGATGGAGCCGAAATAGGGGCCGTAGGGCTCGGTGCCCGCCCAATGGTCCCCGAGGAACATGTAGGCCTTCTTGCCGGCGGCGTGGACCAGGTCGACGCACTCCCTCGCGAAGAGCGCGACGAAGCGCTGGATGAAATCCATCCAATCGAGGAAGGCCTTCGAGGGAAGGCGGGCGGGATTGTTGCCGTAGCCCTGGTCGATCAGGTCCTCGGGGCTCAGCCTATAGCCCCTCTCCCTCTCGAATTCGTCCATCGCGAGGGCGCTGGCGCAGAAGCCGTAGCCGAACCAATCGACGCGCCTCTCCTTGCCGCGCTCGTCGTAGGCGAGGTCGAAATTGTAGAAGAATGTAGTGAAGCGCACGACGCCCGTGCTCGGCCGCTCGGCGAGCCACTCGCGAAGCACCTCGAGGAGGCGGGCGCGGGCCTCGGGATGCCTCGGGTCGAGGGGCATGCGGTGCTCCTCGGTCCAGGCGTTCGTGATGTGGTTGTACATCGACACAGGCTCCCAGAGCTGGTCGGCGAGAAAGCTCGCGGTATAGACGTGCCCGGGCACGGCCCCCTCGACGACGATTCGGCGCGTTGCGCGATCCCAGGTCCAGGCGGAGGGGGGCAGGCTCTCGCCCGCGCTGCGGTCGTAGACCTCCCAGTAGCGGCCCGGGTCGTGGCGGTCGTCCGGCGCGAACTGCTCGGCGTAATAGCGCGCCATGGGGTCGATCTCGAGCCGTGGGCCGAGGGCGCTAACCCTATCGGAGATGAGATAGGCCTGCTGGAGGAAGCCGCGGTGCGCCTTCGCCCACTCGTTGTCCTCGCGCACGAGGCAGAGGGTCGAGTAGACGGTGAAGCCCATGTACGCGATCTCGGGCGATAGTCTCGTGCCGTCCGAATCGCGAACGGCGTCGATCCCCCAGCGCTCCGCCAGCTCGAGGACCTCCTTCTCCATGCCCGCCTGCGCCGGGAGGGTCACCCCGCCGGTCCCGCCGTCGATCTCAATGCGCTTATATCCGATGCCCATGCTCTTCTTCTCCATCTAGCCCTTCAGGCCGCCCATCATCACGCCGCTCGTCAACCTTTTCTGTGTCAGCGCGTAGACGAGGATCGTCGGTATCAGCACGATCGCGAGGGCCGCGAACAGCGCCCCCCAATCGGTCGCGTAACGCGCTATCTCGTAGAGGTTGGAGATCCCCGCGGGAAGGGTTTTCTTCGGCTCCGAGTAGATCAGGGTCAAGGCGATGGGATACTCGTTCCAGAAGCCGAAGAAATTGAAGATCATGACCGTGATCAGGCCCGGCTGGACGAGGGGGGCCACGATCCGGAAGAGGATAGCGTAGCGCCCGCAGCCGTCGATCGTGGCGGACTCCTCGTAGTCCCTGGGCACGGAGGCCAGGTAGCCGGCGAGCAGGTAGACCGAGAAGGGCAGCGCGCCGACAGCGTAGACGACGATCAGGGTCGCCCGGTTGTCCAACAACCCGACGCGGCTCAGCATCAGGAACAGGGGCACGAGGATCACTATCGGCTGGATGAAGAGCCCCGCCATGTACACCGACTTGACCACGGCCGTCGCCTTACCCGCGAAGCGCGAGAGCGCGTAGGCGCTCATGAACGACAGCAGCGCCAGGATGAGCAGGGCTAGGCCCGTCACCATCACGGAATTGAGGAAATAATCGCCGATGCGGGCCTCCTTGAAGGCTCGCGCGAAATTGTCGAAGCGCGGCGCCGAGGGTAGCGTCCAGGGGCTCTCGAGAATTTCCTGGTTCGATTTGAGCGCGGAGATCAGGTTCCATAGCAGGGGATAGAGCACGATCGCCGAGAGCGCGATGAAGGCGATGCGCCTCGTCGCGAGGGCGGCCGAATGGCCGAAACCCCCTTCCCCGGGCCTGGCATCAGCCATAGCGCAGCTCCTTCGCGGTCGCCCGGTTGGCGACGAGGGATAGGACGAGGCAGAAAAGGAAAACGACCACCGAGATCGACATCGCGTAGCCGAAATTCGCGTTGGTGAAGCCCTGCCGGTACATCTGGGTCAGGGCCACCTCCGAGGCCCAGTTGGGGCCTCCGTTGGTGAGGATGCTCACCATCGTAAAGCTGATCACGACGACGCCGTTGATCATGAAGACTATGGTGACGCGGATGATTTGCCAGAGGAGGGGTACGGTGATGTTGAAGAACTGCTGGGCCTCGGAGGCTCCGTCCATTTCGGCGGCCTCGTAGAGCTCGGCCGGTATCGAATCTATGCCCGCGATGTACATCACCATGTAGTAGCCGAAGGCCTGCCAGATCATGATGATCGCGAGCGAGCCGAGTACGGTGCGCTCGTCGCCCAACCAAGGCCTCGCGAGGCCCCCGAGCCCGGCGACCCTGAGCAGCGAATTGACGAGGCCCATGTTCGGATTGAAAATGACGGACCAGAGTATGGAGATGACGACGAAGGAGAGGATGCTCGGGAGAAAGAAGACCACCCTGTAGAAATTCCGCTCGGCGAGATCCTTGCGCGCGAGTGCCGCCGCGGACAGGAGGGCCAGGAGGAGGGTCGGAATCGGGACGAGGAGCATGAGCTTCAGGGTATTCCCGAAGCTCTTTATCAGGTGAGGGTCGCTGGCGAACAGGTAGCGGAAATTCTCCAGGCCGACGAAGCGCTTGGCCGAGTCGAGGCCCGACCACTCGAAGAGGGAGGTCGAGAAGATGCCCACGCTAGGGGCGACGTACAAGATGCAATAGAGGGCGAGGGCTGGCCCCACGCAGGATGCGTAGAAGAGCGCGCTTCGCGCGTTCATGCGCTTTTTCACGGACATCTCCCGTAAAGAATGGCGGCTAACGCGTCCGCCGAGGCCTCCGCGCGAGCGCGGCGATCCCGGCGGCGCGAGTCCCTCGCCGCTTACTTGGCCGCCTTGATCTCGGCGGCGGCCTGCTTCCAGACCTTGTCCAGCTGGGCCAGGTACTGGTCGGTCGTCATCTGGCGATTCATGATGCTCGTGATGGGATTGAAGACCTCGTCCTTGATGATGAGCTTCGAGCCCTTGGGCAGCACGGCGAAGAGGCCGGTCACGTTGATCATGCCCTCCTCGACGGCCTTGAAGGCGTTGTAGGTCGCGGGAGTGATCTTCTCCTTAACGAGATCCACCGCGCCCTTCACCGCGTAGACGCCGCCGGCCTTCTCGCCGTTCAGGAGGACGCTCTTCTTCGTGTAGAGGTAGCGGAGGAACTCCTTGGCGAGGGGCGCGTTCTTGGCCTTCGCCGGGATGAGGAAGGTCTCGGTGGAGGTCCAGGAGGCGACCTTCTCGCCGGCCATGAAGGCAGGCACTCCGGCGAAGCCGAACTGGAACCCGTCCTCGCGCGGCGCGTCCTTCATCTCGCTCTCGAACCAGGACCCGTTGACGCAGAACATCGACTTGCCCTGCATGAAGGCGGTCTGGGACTGGGTATGGTTCAGGGCGACGGTGCCGCTCATCAGTGCGTTGTCCGTCGAGGCGATCTTGCCGAAAATCCCAGCCGCCTTCTTGGCCGGCTCGGTGGTCCAGAAATTCGGATCGAGGGAGAACATGGACTGGAGGGCCTTGTTGCCGCCCGCGGAGTAGATCGCGGGGAAGAGGAACTGCTCCAGGTAGCCGGGATAGATGCCCTGATAGGTGAAAAGCGCGCGGCCGTACTTCTTCGCGGTGTCGTTGAGCGCGAAGAAGTCGTCCCAGGTCTTCGGCGGCTTGATGCCGTTCTTGTCGAAGAAGGTCTTATTGTACCAGAGGCCCATGACAGTGTAATTGTAGGGGGCCAGGTAGATCTTTCCGTCGTTGTAGGGGCTGCAGGCCCTGCTGTCGAGGATGCCGGGGAGGACTAGGTCCTTCAGGGCGTCGCCCTGGTCGATGGCCTTCCCGGCGAAGACGTCCGTAAGGTCAAGGAGCCCCCTGTCCTTGATCAGGCCGGCGACGAGCCCGCCCTGGTCGCCCTCCGTCAGGTAGAGAAAATCGGGCGGGTTGCCCGCGACTACCTGAGGCCTGACGACGTCCCAGATCTTCGGGCTGGCCACGACGTTGACCCTGACTCCCGGGTAGTCCTTCTCGAACTCCGCGACCACGGCGTCGAAGTACTCTCGGCCGAAGCCGCCCTGGAAGAGGGCGATATTGAGGGTCTTGTCCTTGAAGGACTTGATGTCCTTCGCCTGGGCGCCGGCGACGGCTGCGAGGGCCGTTACGAGGGCGAGGGCCGCGATGAATCTCTTCATTGATACGCCTCCTGCTGGATTGACCTCGCTCGATGCGAGGGCTGAAGGCATCCTAGACCCCATCCCGCGTCCCGGGCATCGACGCCATTCGACTATCGCATGCACATCCTTGCAACGGCCTGGACGGAGTTCGAGAAGGCCGCGAAGAATCGTCCAGGTCATCCCTGAGGGATGATGGAGCTCGGGGAGGCGCCGAAGCGCCGCTTGAAGAGCCGGTTGAAATAGAAGGGGTCGTCGAAGCCGACCTCGGCCGCCGCCTCCTTGACCAGGTAGCGACCGGTGCGCAGGAGGTCCGCCGCGCGATCGAGGCGCCTGTCGTTGACGTAGCCGACGATGCTCTTGCCGGTCTGGGCCTTGAAGACCGTACATAGATAGGATTCGCTCAGGGCCGCTTCCTTGGCGAGGTCGGGGACCGAGACCCTCGCGGCCAAGTCGGCGTCCAGCCTCTCGAGCACGCGGCGGACCTCGGCGCGGCAGGCGCGTGGACCGGCCGACTTCACGCCCTCGGGAACGGCGGCCGCGGCGTAGGCCTCTAGGAGGAGGGCGTCGGTGGGCGCGGACTCAATCGCGAGGGCGAGCTCTCCCCGCGTCCCGCCCTCCCCAGCCGCGACGTACGACGCCGAGCGCGCCGCGATCGCCCGTAGGAAGGCGGGCGGCAGATCGAGGTCGGCTGCGCGCGCGACGACGGCCCTGAGGTCGTGCATCGGGTCGGCCGAGGGCCTGCCCGGTCCCGGCAGGGCGAGCTCGAGCTCGTCGAGCACGGAGCGCGGCGGGGGAGCCCGGTTGGCCGACTCGAGGGCCTTGCCTGCGTTGACCGAGTAGAAGAAGAGTTCGGCCGCCCGCGAGACCGCGGCGAAGGCCCGCGCGAGGCCCTCCTCGTCCGCGAAGGGCGCGGACCAGGCGACGCCCGCGAGAATGCCGTAATAGAGCCGCGCCTGGTCGGCGAGCCAGGAGGCGGCGGCCCCCGGCTCGAAGGACGAGTCCTCGGCGAAGAGCGGCATGAGGAACACCGCCCCGCCGTCGGCGGACGAGATCGCGCAGGAGGCGCAGGCCTTGAGTCCCTGGGGCGCGAGGGCGCGCAGCGCCCCGTCCGCGGGCCGGTCGGAATCGGAATCGAGCGCGAAGGCGAGGAGCGCCCCCCGCCTCGGGACGCCGGCTCCGCGGAGCGCCGCGCGAAAGGCCGCGAGCAGGCCCTCCTGCCCGGACTCGGCCTCGACGAGGAAGGCCCCCCGATCGCGCGGTCGGGAGCCCGACCGCCCCCTGGCGCCCAATCGCGCGACCGCCTCGCGGATGCAGGCCATGAGGCTCTCGGGACTGATATCGGTCTTGAGGATGTAGTCGAGGGCTCCGCCCTTGAGCGCCTCGCGCACGAAGCCGAAATCGCCGAAATTGCTGAGCACGATCACCTCGGGGGGCTCCTCGAGGCGCTTGAGCTCGGTCAGGAGCTCGAGTCCGTCCATGCCCGCCATCTTGAGATCGGTGACCACGATGTCCACCCTCTCCCGCCGCGCGAGCTCGAGGGCCTCGGCCCCGTCCGAGGCCGTGCCCGCGAGCTCCAGCTCGAGCGCCCCGCCCCACTCGATCATCGACTGGACCGCGAGCTTGACGATCCGCTCGTCGTCGACGATGGCTACCCTATACATGGATCCGCCTTCGGGTCCCCGCGCTCGGCCGGGAGCCGGATCGTGACGCGCGTCCCCTCGCCCGGGCGGCTCTCGACCCGCAGGGAGCCCGCGCGGCCGTAGTGGAGGCGCAGCCGCTCGGAGACGTTGCGCAGGCCTATCCCCGAGAAGCGCTCGTCCTCCTCCCCCCCCGAGGCCGCGCCATCGAAGCCCTTCCCGTCGTCCTCGATCAGGACGAAGAGGGAGCCGGACGAGATCGAGGCGCGGACCCGCACCGTGACGAGCGACAGGGAGGAATCGCCGGTGCCGTGCACGATCGAGTTCTCGACTATGGGCTGCAAGAGGAGGCGGGGGAGCCGGCAGGAGAGGGCTTCCTCGTCGGCCTCGAACTCGAGGCGGAAGCCCTCGCCGTATCGCAGCTTCATAATCAGCGCGTAGCTCCCGAGGTTGCCCAGTTCGAGATCGAGGGTGGCCGTCTCCTCCGTCGCGAGGGCGCCGTTGCGCAAGAGCGAGGTGAGGGCGCCTATGCCCTCGGCCACGAAACCGTCCCCGCGCAGCATCGCCGTCCACTTGATGGAGTCGAGGGTGTTGAAGAGGAAGTGGGGACTTATTTGCGACTTCAGCATCTCGATCTCCGCCCTGCGCTTCCCCTCCTGGCCCACCCGTATCTCCTCGACGAGGGCCGCCAGCCTGACGGCCGCCTCGTCCATCGCGCGCGCCACGTCGCCGACCTCGTCCCGGAAGGGATCGCCCAGCCTCGAGGAGAAGTCGCCCGCGCGCAGCGCCGCCGCCGCGAGGCTGAGCCGCGCGAGGGGGCCCGAGATGCTCGCGAAGATCGCGGAGGCGAGGAAGGTGACCGCGGCGAGTA
Source organism: Spirochaetaceae bacterium (assembly GCA_025355995.1). Taxonomy (GTDB): domain Bacteria; phylum Spirochaetota; class Spirochaetia; order Treponematales; family Rectinemataceae; genus UBA1306. The sequence goes on from JANXYQ010000136.1 coordinate 56,592, forward strand.
CGAGGAGGCAGGCCAGGACGACGTTGCGCAGCACCTGGCCGGAGACGGCGGCGATGGCCTCGTAGGGGATGCGGGCGGCCACGATCCAGTCGGCGACGTCCACGGCAGAGGCGCAGACGAGGCTGCGCCCGGCCGGGCCGCGATAATCGGCCGATCCGCCCCCTCCCTCGGCCGCCTTCCTCAGGGCCGCGAGCAGTTCGCCGTCCCCGACGCGCGAGCCCAGGGTCGTGCGCGACCCGGCGGCCGAGATCACCGTGCCGTCGGCCGTGGCGATGAAGAGCTCGGATTCCTTGCCCATGTCCACGCCCCGGAAGGTCTCCCGGGCGAACAGACCCTCGTCCACCATGATAAGGAGGCTGCCGATGGACTCGTTGACGGCGTCGACCGAGTTGACCATGCGCGCGAGGACGATCGTCCTCAGCCCGCGGAGATTGGCGATCGTGGTCCAGTACATGTTCTGGTCGCTGCCGATGGGCGCGGTCCTGAGCCGCTCGAGGTCGGCCGCGCGGAAGAGCTCGTAGCCGGTCTCGAAGAGCAGGGCTCCGTCCTTCCTGAACAGCGTGATCCCGCGTACCTTGTTATAGCGGTATATCTGGCTCGAAAGCTCCTCGTCGAGGTGCAGGAGCATCTCGCGCCGATCCCGCACCGGCATGGCGTCCGAGCCCCGGAGGGCGGCTTGGACGCTCTTGTCGATGATCACGCTCTCCGACAGGGCCAGGAGCCGGTCGAGGTTCCCGGAGACGTTCTTCGCGAGCTCCGCGACGACCTGCCCCGAATAGGACTCGACCTGGTTGTCCATCGCCCTCGCGAAGCGCGACGCCGTCGAGGCGGCGATGATGACGATGGGCAGGATGGAGACGAGGAGGAAGGCCACGACGAGGCGAGTCCGTATCCCCACCGATCGCAGGAGGAACTGGATCCCGCCTGCCCCCGCCGGCGCGCGCGGCTTCCTTCCCAACCCAGCTCCATACATCGGCCCACCTGCTTTCCGCTGGATGATAGGGGGAGTCCTTCGCGCGGTCAAGGGAAAAGGCGTATACTGCGGCCCATGCCCCCGCCCTTCGCCCCCGGCGCCCTCTTCCTCGCGCCCATGGTCGCCCTCTCGCACCGCGCGCTGCGCGAGCTCGTCCTCGAGTTCGGCGGCCTCGACATCGCGTACAGCGAGATGGCCAGCGCGGGAGCCGTCGTGTCCGGCTCCCCTTACGAGGAGTGCTACCTCGACTCGGACCCTTGCCCGGGAAAGCTGGTCTACCAGCTCTACGCGACCAAGCCTGAGCGCCTTCCCGAGGCCCTCGCCTATCTTGCGGACAGGCCCGTCTTCGGGGCCGACATCAACTTCGGCTGCGCCGCCCCCCACATCACCAAGGCCGGCGGCGGGGCGGCCTGGATGCGCGAGCCCGAGAAGGCCTTCGCGCTGATCAGGACCGCCCGAGCCGCCTGGGACAAGGTGCTGTCGGCGAAGATCCGCCTCGGGCACGATGAGGACTACGAGAGGCTGGCCGATTTCGTCCGAGGCATGGCCGAGGCCGGCCTGGACTACGTCGCCTTGCATCCTAGGTTCGAGGGGCAGAAGTTCAGGCGCCAGGGACGCTGGGATATCGTGGCCCGCCTCGCCGCCGAGATGCCGCTGCCCATCGTCGGCAACGGCGATATCCGAGGCTGGCCCGATTACAGGAAGCGGATCGAGGAGGCGAGGCCGGCCGGCCTCATGATAGGCAGGGAGGCGGCGCGCAGGCCCTGGATCTTCGCCCTCCTCCGCGGCCGGGAGGCTTCCGAGGATTTTTCGATGGAGGTGGACCTCCGCGCGACAGCCCTGAGAATGCTCGAGCTCATAGAATCCCGCCTCATACCGGAATTCCGGCTCACGCGCGCCCAGCGCTTCTTCTTCTATTACGCCGACAATTTCGCCTACGCCCATTACATAAAATGGAAACTCATGAACTCTCCCGACCTCGATGCCATGAGGAAGGAGCTGGAGGCCTATTTCGAGGAGCAACCCAGCGACAGGATCCGACGCTATTCCGAGTAGGAAGCGCGAACTTGCGCAGCCAAACAGTATCCGTTACGATGTAAAACGCGTTCGCACGAAGGAGCCGAAATGGCGAATACGATTCCCCAGATGTTCCTCGAAAGAGTGGCCACCTACCCGAAGCTCCCCGCGCAGTACTCCAAGGACGCGAACGGCGAATTCCGGGCTTCGAGCTACTCGAGCCTGCTCGGCGATATCGAGGCCTTCGCCGCCGGCCTCCTCGAGCTCGGCCTAGTGAGGGGCGAGCGCGTCGGCCTCATCGCGGACAACCGCAGGGAATGGCTCATCGCGGACCTGGCGATACTCGGCCTCGGAGCGGCCGACGTCCCCCGCGGCTGCGACGCCACGGAGCAGGAGATCAGGTACATCCTCGGGTTCAGCGAATGCCGCTTGGCCGTCCTCGAGAACGAGAAGCAGCTCGGCAAGATAGCCGCCCACAAGGCGGCGATGCCGGGCCTCGGGCTAGCCATCCTCATGGACCCCTCGTCTCCCGTGCCCAAGGCCGAGGCGGAAGCCGCCGGCCTTAGGGTCCTGGGCTTCGACGAGGCCTGCGCCCTGGGCGCGGCTCGCCTCGCGGCACGCCTCGCGTCGGGACGGCCCTCCGAGTACGTGGATGCGGTCGCCGCCGGGAGGCGCGACGAGCTCGCGACCATCATCTACACCTCGGGCACGACCGGCGAGCCCAAGGGCGTGTGCCTGAGCCACGGCAACTTCCTGCATCAGACCGACTTCCTGCCCACCGTGCTCCACGTCATGCCCGGCCACGTCTTCCTCTCCGTCCTCCCCGTCTGGCACTCCTTCGAGCGGGTGGTCCAGTACATCATCCTGACCTGCGGCGCGGGCGTAGCCTACTCGAAGCCGATAGGCTCCGTGATGCTGGCCGACATGCAAGCGCTCCGGCCGCAGTGGCTCACCTCGGTCCCCCGCATATGGGAATCGGTCATGGACGGCGTCTATAGGACCCTAAAGAGCCAGAGCGGCCTCAAGAAGGCCCTCTTCGCCTTCTTCGTCGGCATCGGGGAGAGCTATTCGTATTTCCGCGACCACCTGCTCGGCCGCATCCCCCACTTCGTCCCGCGGATGCGCCTCGCGGAGATCCTCTGGTCAGTCCTGCCCTTCGTCCTGATCGCCCCCCTGCGCGCCCTCGGCGGCATCGCGGTGTTCAAGACCGTCAAGAACAAGCTCGGGGGCCGCTTCGTCGCGGGCATCTCGGGAGGGGGAGCCCTCCCTCCCGCGGTGGACCGCTTCTTCGGCGCGATAGGCATCCTCATACTCGAGGGCTACGGCCTCACCGAGACGGCGCCTGTCATCGGCGTCCGCCTCCAGGACAGGCCCGTCATCGGCACGGTCGGCCCCGCCATCCGCGGCACGGAGCTCAAGATCGTCGACGAGCTCGGAGAGCGCCTTCCCCTCGGCTCGAAAGGGCTCATCATGGTGCGGGGACCATCGGTGATGCTCGGCTACTACAAGAGGCCCGACCTCACCGCGAAGGTCCTGGGCGAGGACGGTTGGCTCGACACCGGCGACCTGGGGATGCTGACCGCCCGTGGCGAGCTCAGGATCACCGGCAGGGCGAAGGACACCATCGTCCTGCGCGGCGGCGAGAACGTGGAGCCGGCCCCTATCGAGCAGAAGCTGGCCGAGAGCGACTACGTCAGGCAGGCCGTCGTCCTTGGCCAGGACCAGAAATACCTGGCGGCCCTCATCATCCCCGACCAGGACGCCGTGCTGGCCTGGGCCCAGGAGAATGCCATCCCCATCGTCGATTACGAGGGCCTCCTGCAGCAGCCGGAGGTCGTCGAGCTCATCGCCTACGAGGTGAACGAGCTCGTGAACGCGCGGAACGGCTTCAAGAGCTTCGAGCGCATCTTCCGCTTCGCCCTGCTGAGCGCGCCCTTCGAGGTAGGCAGGGAGTTATCGGCCAAACAGGAGATCAAGCGGCACGCGATCGTCGAGATCTATCACAAGGAAGTGAGGAAGCTCTTCGAGTGAGGGACTAGCCCTCGATCTCGATGTCCCCGGAGACCGAGCGCACGTGAAGGCGCCTGCCGCCGGAGCCCAGCTTGAGGGCGCAGCGCCTCGGTCCCGTGGTCTGGGGCTGCTCCGCGCCGGGGCCGTCGAGCTGGCCGGAGAGGGTTTCCGCGCGCAGCTCGAGGTCGGAGCCCGCGAGGACGAGGCTGACGTCGCCGGTCGTCGTGCTTATCTCGCCGCCGGCGAAATGGCCCGCGACCTCCAGCTCGACGTCCCCGGTGCCGCCGGCCACCCTGAGCCTTCCGCCCGGCCTCAGCACGGCTATGTCCCCCGAGTTGCTCAGGACGACGATATTGCCGCCCGAGGCCTCGACCGTCACGTCCCCCGACTGCGTCTCGGCGTGGATGGAATCGGAGATATCCCTGCAGCGGAGCGTTCCGGAGACCAGCTTCGCGCTCACCTTGATGGCCTTCTCTACATCGACGCCGCCCGCCGAGGAGGAAGCCTCGACCGAAGTCCCGCCCGAGACGAGGATGTCGCCGGTCTCGGTATCGGCGAGGAGATCGACGGAGAGCCCCCGTATCTCGATCGAGCCGGAGACGGCGTGGGCCTCGATGTCGCGGAAGGCCGCGGGAACGCGTATTCGGGCGATCGTGGCGACGACGCCGTCGCCGGGCTCATCCGCGATGACGAGGATGCCCTCGCTCCTGCGGATCGAGGGCTTCCAGCCGGCGAGCTGGCTCGGGCTGCCTCGCAGCTCGAGCTCGAGAGCGATCATGCCGTCCTCCGAGGGAAGGACGATGAGTTCCCCTTCGGGAAAGCGGAGCACGAGCCTTTCCGCGAGCCCGGGATCGAGTATCTCGCTGTAGTATCCGGGCTCGACCGCGTTCTCGTCCCTGCTCATGAAAGCCTACCTCCACCATCGACCGCTCGAGCGGCAGTAAACGACGGCCGGCTAGTATATCATGCCGCGGCCGCCGCGGCGAGATGCATTCCGACCCTCGAGCCTGGTCTCCGCCCCGGGTCTTGACAATTCTGGGCTTCTGGATATATTACAAACAGGTTTGCGATACAAACCTGTTTACAGGAGCAGCTATGACTTCTGAAGAGCTCGAGGCGCTGAGACGGGATATAGAGAGCTTGCGACTGGCCGTGAGGAAGGCCAATCCCTTCCTTCGTTCGATAGTCGCCTTGCGGGCTTATGCGATGATGTCGATCCCCCTCGGGATCCTGTGCCTCGTCTTCGGCCTAGGCTCGCACTTTCTCGTCCAAGCCTATGGTTCCTTCCAGGCGGTTCCCTCCGCCTGGAAGACTCCCTTCTGGATCGTCCTGGCCTTGATCATAGTCGGAGGCTCGATCCTGAAGTGGGTAGTCGTCGGCAGGAGGGCGGCCGAGATACAGAAGGGCGCCACGATGATGACCGCGGTAAAGGCCATGTACGGAAGCTCCTGGGCCAACATCAACCTGCCCGCCACCGTCTGCATCTTCGTCGTGGCCGCCTTCGCCATAAGCGTCGGAAAGGCTTGGTATATCGCGAGCATCCTCGCCGTCTTCCTCGGCCTCGTCTGCAACTCGATAGGCCTCGCGGTCGAGCGCAAGGAATACTTGGTGACGGGCTGGTACTCCTTGATTTCCGGCCTGGTGGCGCTCTTCTTCATCGAGGGCGCGCCCTTTATCTGGTCGACGGTCGTATGGGGGGGGATCTTTTTCGTATACGCGGCCGCCGGCCTCTATTACATCCCCCGCGAGGAGAAGGCGGGATGAAGGACGAGGCCCTCAAGGGTCCCAAGCCCCTATCGAGCCTGGACCTGGACAAGGTGATCCACGAGCGCTCGAGGCTCATGGTGCTCACCTATCTATCCAGCTCGGAGCGGGGAGAGGCTGGCTTCACGGAGCTGCGAGACGGCCTGGGATTCACCGCCGGCAACCTCTCCGTCCAGATCAAGGTGCTCGAGGAGGCAGGCTACGTCAGCGTGGACAAGCGCTTCGTCGCCAACAAGAGCTTCACGGGGGTGAGCCTCACGAACGAGGGTCAAAAAGCGCTTTCGGCCTACTTGGCCGAAATGGAAACGATAATCGCGTCGCTCAAGGCTGGCGCGACAAAGGGAGGATGCAATGGCGGTTCTGCAGCTAGCGAAGGTCAGCCGGGTCTATCGTAAGGGCGAGAACGAGGTTCGAGCCCTCGACGGCGTGGACCTCTCGATCGAGGCGGGAGAATTCCTGGCTATCGTCGGGCCCTCGGGCTCGGGCAAGACGACGATGCTCAACATACTGGGCTGCCTCGACTCCCCCACGGAAGGGTCCATCGTCTACGACGGAGTCGACCTCCGGAGGCTCGACGAGGCCGGCCTCTCGGCCTATCGCCGCGACCGGATCAGCTTCGTCTTCCAATCCTTCAACCTCGTGCCCGTGCTGACCGTGCGCGAGAACGTGGAGCTGCCCCTCGTGATACAGGCCCGAGCCGAGGGCGCTTCCAGGCTCGCCAGGGGCCGGAAAGGATCCTCCGGCGCGGCGAGGTCCGATGCCGAGATCAAGGCGCTGGCACTCGAGATGATCGAGGCCGTGGGCCTCTCCGGCAAGGCGGACCGCTTCCCCCGCGAGCTCTCCGGCGGCCAGGAGCAGAGGGTCGCGATCGCGCGCGCCCTCGTGAAGAGGCCCCTCGTCGTCCTGGCCGACGAGCCCACGGCCAACCTCGACTCGAGGACGGCTGGGGAGATCCTCGACCTCATGCGCGACATCAACGAGCGGATGAAGGCGACCTTCATCTTCTCCACCCACGACCGCATGGTGATGGAGCGCGCGAGGCGCATAGTCTCGCTCCACGACGGAAAGGTCGCCTGACATGGACGCGCTCTGGAAGATCGCGCTGCGGAACGTCGAGCGCCATAGGCGGCGCACGATCATCACCGGCATCGTGATGATGGTCGGCATCGGGCTCTTCATCGCCTACGACTCCATCCTCGCCGGCATGGACCGCCTCTCCATCGACGCGATGATCTCGTACTCCTCCTCCTTCCTCAAGCTCCGGACTCCCGAGTACGCGGCCGACGCCCTGGGCACGCCCCTGGACCACGGCATCGCCGATCCGGCGGGCGCGATGGCGGCGATGAGGAAGGCCTCGCCCTCCATAATCGCGGCGACAGGTCGGACCCTCTTCGTCGCCGAGGCCTCCAACTACCGCGACTCCGAGCCTATCATGGCCGCCGCCGTCGACCCGGAGGCCGACGCGGCGGTCTTCGCGACCGCCCGCGACGTGACCGCCGGCTCCTGGCTTCCCTCGGCCGGCGCGGAGGGCGCGGGCGAGAAGGAGGTCGTCATCGGCGCGGGGCTCGCGAAGGAGCTCGCACTCAAGGTCGGCGACGGGCTGCTCGTCTCGGCGCGCACGGTCTACGACAACCAGAACGCCGACGAATTCCGCATCGTGGGGCTGATCGGAGGCGACGCCTCGCTCACCTCGACGGCTACCGTCTACATGTCCTGGGCCGACGCGCGGGCCTTCCTCGGAGAATCGCTGCCCGTGACCGAGATCGACGCGGCCGCGAAGCCCAGCCCCTCCCTCGACGCCGAGCTCTCGGCGTCGGCGGCTGCGTCCAAGGCGGCGAGCGCCGCCCTGCCGGCCTTGAGGGCCGACCCCGTGGGCGAGTTCGCCAAGGACTACCTCGCGCTGAGACAGAGCAAGCAGAAGGGCTCCTATCTCCTCATCGTCATGATCCTGCTCATCGCGGGCGTCGGGATCGTCAACACGATCCTGATGAGCGTGTACTCCCGCGTCCGCGAAATCGGCGTGCTGCGGGCCTACGGCATGTCGCCGAAGGACATCAAGGCGCTCTTCGTGCGCGAGGGCTTGATACTCGGCGCCGTCGGCAGCGTGGCGGGCCTGGCCTTCGGCGCCCTCCTCGTGTGGTACCTGAACGGCATCGGCTTGTCCGCCGGCCAGATCATGGGCGATGTCGACCTCGGAGCCATCCCCATGACGGGCGTGCTGCGAGGCGAGTGGCGCCCGGCCACCTACGCCGTGGGACTCGCCTTCGGCATCCTCGTGTCCTGGCTCGCCGCCCGCATCCCGGCGAAGCGCGCGGCCAAGCTCGAGCCGACCGACGCCCTTAAGTTCGTATAGGAGGAGTCGACCCATGAAACTCTACACGATGGCCGTACGCAACCTGGGGCGCTCCAAGCGGAGGACGGTCCTCACCGCCCTCTCGGTCTGCATCGCGATGCTGATGGTGATGTTCCTCGACGGCTTCGTCGGCGGATTCGTCCAGAACCTCGTCACCAACTTCACCAAGGACGACGTAGGCCACATCAAGGTGACCACGGCCGCCTATCGCGCCCGCGAGCGCTTCATGCCGGTGGCCGAGTACATCCGCGATTCCGCGAGGATCGCCGAGGCGATCAGGTCGATGCCCGAGCTCAGGGGCGAAGTTAAGACGTTGGCCGAGCGGATCCGCTTCGGCGTCCTCCTCTCCTCGGGGCCGAGCACCAAGTCGGCCCTCTGCATCGCCGGCGACCCCGTCGTGGAGAAGGGCATGCTTATGCTCGACCGCAGCATCAAGTCCGGCGGCTACATAACGGCGCCCGGCGAGGCCCTCATAGGTGCGGGCATTGCCAAGGACCTCGGCTTCAAGGTGGGCGACACGTTGAAGGTCGTCACCCAGAAGGCCGACTACGGCCTCGGCTTCAAGCGCTTCAAGGTCGCGGGCATCTTCGCTACGAACGTTAACTCCCTCGACGGCAACATCTTCCAGATAGGGTTAGGCGACGCCCGGGAGCTCCTCGGGGCCGAGGGCGGCTCGACCCAGCTCCTCGTGATGCTCGCCGACTACCGCCATTCCGACGCGGCCGCGAAGAAGATCCGGGCCGGTCTCGAGAAGGCGGGCTTCGCGGGCCTCGCGGTCGTGCCCTGGACCAAGTCCGGCTCCTTCGCGGGCCTGATGCTCCTCATGGACAAGATGTTCGCGTGGATATACATCATCATCGCCTTCCTCGGGGCCTTCGTCATCGCGAACGTAATGATGATGGTGGTGCTCGAACGGAAGAAGGAGATCGGCATCCTGAAATCGATGGGCATGCCCAGGCGGGAGATACTCTACCTCTTCCTCGTCGAGGGCTGCCTCCTCGGGGCCATCGGCTCCGCGACGGGGATACTGCTCGGCCTCGGCCTCTGCGTCCTCTTCTCCAAGGTCGGCATGGATTTCTCGAGCGCGATGGCGAGCTTCTCCTGGCCGATGGACAACGTCGTCTACGCGACGGTCAGCCTGCCGGACGCGCTCCTGCTCTTCGCCTTGGGCGTCGCGGTCGCGGCCGTGATATCCTTCCTTCCCTCGAGGAAGGCGGCGACGATGGACCCGATAGAAGCCATCCGCTCGGTATAGCGGAACGAAGGAGAGAACATGAAGTGCAGAACGATTCGGATGGCGGCGGCCCTCGCGGCGGCGGTCGCGGCCTCCCTCGCGGCGGCCGGCGCCCAAACTTCCCCGAGCGCCGCGGCGATCCTCGCCAGGCTCGACTCGAACGAGTCCTTCAAGAGCATCAGCTACTCGGGGCGGATGGAGATCACTATCGGCGGCGAGACCAGGTACAAGACGATGGACTCCGTCGCCCAGGGGGCGGACAAGGCCTTCACGGAATTCACCAACCCCGAGGACCGGGGAGTACGCTACCTGAAGATCGGCAAGGACCTCTGGATCTACTTCCCCAAGGAGCAGGACACGGTGAAGATCTCGGGCCACCTCCTCCAGGAGGGCATGATGGGCTCCGACGTCTCCTATCAGGACGCCCTCGAGTCCCAGGACTTCCTGGCCAAGTACTCTGCCTCGCTGAAGGGCCGGGAGGCGGTCGGCGGCCGCGACTGCTACGAGATCGAGCTCGACGCCAAGCTTCCCACCGCGGCCTACGATAGGCGCCTCCTATGGATAGACGCGGAGCGCTTCGTGACTCTGAAGGCGGAGATGTACGCCAGGTCGGGAAAGCTCCTCAAGGCCTCCGCGACCCTCGAGGTCGCCAAGGTCGGCGAGCGCTGGTACCCCTCAAAGGTCGAGTTCGCGTCCAAGCTCCGCGCGGACACGAAAACGGTCTTCTCGATGACCAAGATCGCCCTCGACGCCCCCGTGGATCCGAGGCGCTTCACCATGGCGGCGCTCTCGAAATGAGGGACGGCATGGGGAGAAGGGCGATGGCCGCGACCCTGGCCGCGGCGATGGCCGCGGCCGCCCTCGCCGCTCAGGAGTCTCCCTCCTACACGCTCGGCGGAGAGGTCGAGGCCCGGCCCTTCGCGCGCTATGCGGGATCGGGGAACTTCGCGGCGTCGGACCTCTCCTACGGCCAGGCATCCGTCCTCGGCCTGGAGCTCGCCGCGGCGGGCGAGCGCGCGCGCTTGGCCGTATCGACGGAGGCGGCCGTCCTCTCGGGGAGCGCGGCGGCCGACGCCTGGGCTGCGGCGGGCGCCGCGACCTACGCCGGCCTCGACTCCGCGGGACTCCTCCTGGTACCCGCCTATTCGGCGGCCGCCGGCCCGGCGGCGCCCCCTACCCTGCTCGAAGCCCGTATCCGCGCCCTCTACCTCAAGCTCGACTTCGATTGGCTCTCGCTCACGGCGGGAAGGCAGGTAGTGAAGTACCGGAGGGGCGAGCTCTGGAGCCCGACCGACCCCTTCACGGAGCTCGATCTCTCGGGGCTGTCGCCGGTCAGACGCGGCTCGGACGCCCTCAGGCTCGTCCTGCCCCTCGGGGCGACCGGAGCCTTCGACCTCGTGGCCGCGCCCAGCGCCGGCTTCTCGCGGGGCCGCTACGCGGCGAGGCTCTCCGGTCTCCTGTCCGGCGTGGATGCCGCTGCGATCGGCTACCGCGACGGCGGCGCGGGCGCCTGGAGCTTCGGTACGGACTTCAAGGTCGACCTGGGCTTGAGCCTCGACGGCGAGGCCCTGTGCTCGATTCCGGATGCCGGAACGGCCTGGGTCAGGGCGGCCTGCGGGGCCGACTACTCCTTCGGCGATTTCATCGTCGCGGCGGAGTACTACTACAACGGAGGGGGCGCGACGGCCGATCCGAACGCGCCGGGATCGCATAACGCCTTCGCCACCCTCTCATGGAAGGCATCCGATTTCCTCGCCGTCGCGGCTACCCTCGTGGACGGAATCTCCTCGGGCTCCTGGACCGCCGCCTTGACGGCCTCCCTCGACGCGGCGCAGAACGCGGAGCTCGGCGCCTACGCGAGGTGCGTGTACCTCGGGACCGCCTCGCCCGCCCCCTGGATCGCCGAATCCGGCCTTGATATAAAGGTAAAGTTCTAGGGCCGCCGGGGACGATAGGGTGATCGCCGGGAAGGCCAGGGCGGCGCATGATTCGACTAGGAGGACGCATGATACACAGCTTCGAGGGCGAGAGGCCCGACACCTCCCGCGCCGCTTTCATCGCCTGGAACGCCGAGATTTCGGGGCGGGTCGAGCTCGGCGAGGGCGCCTCCGTCTGGTACGGGGCGGTCCTGAGGGGCGACGTCGCTGCGATCAGGATAGGCGCGGGGAGCAACGTGCAGGACGGCTCGGTATTGCACGTCGACGACGGCCAGCCCTGCGTCCTGGGCGAGAAAGTCACGATCGGCCATCGCGCGGTTGTCCACGCCTGCGAGGTCGGCGACCGCTGCCTCATCGGCATGGGCGCCGTGATACTCAACCGCGCGGTCATCGGAGCGGACAGCATAGTCGGCGCGGGCGCCTTGGTCACCCAGGGAAAGGTATTCCCCCCGCGCTCGATGATCCTGGGGAGCCCCGCGAAGGCGACTCGCTCCCTTACCGATGAGGAGGTCGCGGGCCTCGCGCCGCACGCGGATGCTTACGTCGAGCTGGCCCGGCGGACTGCCAGGGGCTGCCGCGAGCTGTAATGAACGCCGGGATGCATGCTTCCGCTAAGGGACGCTAAGGAAAGCTAAGTTCGCCAAGGAATGGAAGAAGGGCGCTGCCCTTCCGCGTCTCCTAGCCTACCTTAGCGTTTCTTGGCGCGCCTTAGCGGAAAAATACCCTACTCGCGACTGAGATGGATCGCTCCATCTCAGGTAAAGCCGCGTCGGGCGCGCTCCGATATTTGGATGGAAGGAGTACGCGCATGAAACAATTCTCGATAAAATCCGAGGGCCCGGACCCTTCCCTCCTCGAGCTGATCAAGGAGACCGAGGGCGGCTACCTGGTCCGGATCGTCCACCGCCACGAGGACTGGGACGACGTGAAGGAGGACTTCCTCCCCCGCGACCTCTTCGACACCTGCCTGCGCACCGGCTACATAGCCGCGCTCTCGGCCTGATTCCCCTTAAAGCACCGCCGACGAGGGCTGCGTCGGCTCGCCCCTGACGACGGCGATCCGGTTGTGGGCCCTCGCCGCGGCGCGCTTGGAAGCCTCCACACGCCAGGCGAGGGTCTCGATCGCGAGCCTCTTCGCGGCGCGCCCGAGGGCCTGCTCCGCGCGCTCGCGGTCTATCTCCTCGGGCCACTCCGCGGCATCGACGAAAAGATCCACCCGCCCCTCGGTCACTTTCGCGAACCCCTCGGTTATGGCGGCCCTCCGCGGCTTGCCGTTGACGACGAGCTTGAGCTGGCCGATGCGGACAGGGGCGACGAGGCTCTCGTGGTTGGCCAGGATCTCGATCTGGCCGTCGAAGGTGACGAAGGTGACGGACTCGGCCTTGCCCGAGTAGAATCGCCGATAGGGCGTCAGTATCTCGAAATTGAATTCAGGCATGGCGCGTTCCTACAGGTTCTTGGCCCGCTCCCGGACCTCGTCGATGGTGCCCGCCATGAAGAAGGCTTGCTCGGGTATGTCGTCGCACTCGCCGTCCGCTATGGCCTTGAATCCCTTGACCGTATCGACGAGGGCTACGTAGCGGCCGGGGAAGCCCGTGAACTGCTCCGCGACGTGGAAGGGCTGGGAGAAGAAGCGCTCGATCTTGCGCGCGCGGTAGACCGTGAGCTTGTCCTCGGCCCCGAGCTCGTCCATGCCGAGGATGGCGATGATGTCCATTAGTTCCTGGTAGCGCTGGAGTATCTCCTGCACCCTCGTCGCGACCGCGTAGTGCTCCTCGCCGACGACGCGCGGGTCCAGGATGCGCGAGGAGGAGGCGAGGGGGTCGACCGCGGGGTAGATGCCCTTCTCGACGATGCGCCTCGAGAGGACGGTCGTGGCGTCGAGGTGGGTGAAGGTAGTCGCGGGCGCCGGGTCGGTCAGGTCGTCCGCGGGGACGTAGACGGCCTGCACGGAGGTGATGGAGCCCTTCTTGGTGGACGTTATGCGCTCTTCGAGCGCTCCGATCTCGTTGGCGAGGGTAGGCTGGTAGCCGACCGCGCTCGGGATGCGCCCGAGGAGGGCGGAAACCTCGCTGCCAGCCTGCACGAAGCGGAAAATGTTGTCGATGAACAGCAGCACGTCCTGCCCGAGCGTGTCGCGGAAGTGCTCGGCCATCGTGAGGCCGGACAGGGCGACGCGCATGCGCGCCCCGGGCGGCTCGTTCATCTGGCCGAAGACCAGGGCGGTGTTCTTGATGACGCCCGACTCGTTCATGTCCTTCCAGAGGTCGTTGCCCTCGCGGCTGCGCTCGCCGACGCCGGCGAATACCGAGAAGCCGGAGTGCTCGGTGGCGATGTTTCGGATGAGCTCCATGATGATGACGGTCTTGCCCACGCCGGCGCCGCCGAAGAGGCCGATCTTGCCGCCCTTCGCGTAAGGCGCGACGAGGTCGATTACCTTGAGGCCCGTCTCGAGGATCTCGGCGCTCGGGCTCTGGTCCTCCAGGGCCGGCGCATCGCGGTGGATGGGCGAGCGCGGGGCGACGACCTGGGGACCGCCGTCTATCGTCCTGCCCGCCAGGTCGAACATGTGGCCCAGGACCTCCTTGCCGACGGGCACGGATATGGGCGCCCCCGTGCCGCGGGCGACCAAGCCCCGCGAGAGTCCCTCGGTCGCCTCCATGGCGACGCAGCGGGCGACGCCGTCGCCCGTGTGCAGGAGACACTCGGTCAGGACCGTGGTCCCGTCCTTGCGCACGATCTCGACGGCGTCGAGTATTGACGGCAGGGATCCCGCCTCGAACCGTAGATCGAGGATGGGTCCCGTGACGCGCACGACCGTTCCAACGCTTTCGCCCATATATGCCTTCCTTAATCTTCCAGCGCAGCGGCGCCGGCGACAATTTCCGAAACTTCGCTCGTGATCGCGGCCTGCCGCGCCCGGTTGTACCGCAGGCGGATTCGGCCCAGCATCTCGTCGGCGTTCTTGGTCGCCGCGTCCATCGCCGTCATGCGGGCGGCCTGCTCGCTCGCGAAGGCCGAGACGAGGGCGCCGTAGACGATTCCCTTCAAGTACTGGGGCACGAGGGCGTCGAAGAGGCCTTCCTCACTCGGCAGGTAGCGGTATGCCGCGCTGTCGCTTCCCTTGCCGTCATCGGCCAGGGCCGCGGCGTCGAGGGGGAGGAGGACCTGCATCGTGGGCTCGAGCCGCACTATCGATACCATCTTCGTGTAAATGACCTTGAACTCGTCTATCTTGCCCTCGAGGAACTGGCTCGCGGCGAAGGCCGCGACCTCCTTGGCCTCGTAGACGGTCGGCTCCTTGGTCGAGACTGCAAAGTCCTCGACCAGGATGTAGTCCTTCTCCATGAAATAGCGCTTGCCCACGTTGCCGATGGGCAGGAGCAGCGAGCCCACCGGGCAGGACTCCTCCACGTAGCGGATGATCGAGTGGTTGTAGCCTCCGGCGAGGCCCTTGTCGGCGGTGATCACGAGGGTAGCGACCCTCCGAGCCGGCTTGTTCTCCCGCCGGTCGAACCATTTCTGGCCGTTTTCTTCCGAGTGGCCGATGATGTCGCGCATCGCCTCCGAAATGCCGTTGAAGTAGGGAAGCGTGTCCTCGAGCCTCCGGCGCGCCTTGCGCAGCTTGGAGGTCGAGATCAGCTTCATCGCGTTCGTGACCTGGCGGGTCTGGCGGACGCTCTTAATCCGGCTGCGGATGTCGCGCATCGTCTCCATGGCTAGTCGGCCTTCTTGTGGCTGCGATAGTCGTCGAGGGCTGCCCTGAGCTCGGCCTCGGACTCGCTGGAGAGCTCGCCCGAATCCTGGAGAGTCTGGAGAAGCTCCTTATGCTTGTACTTCATGTACTTGATAGCCTGCTCGAGGAAGGCCCGGACTTCCTCGACCTTGACCTCGGTGAGGTAGCCGTTGACCGCCGCGAAGAGAATCACGATCTCCTCGGCCAGGGGAATGGGCGCGTACTGGGCCTGTTTGAGGACCTCGACGATCCGCTTGCCGTGCGCGAGCTGGTCCTGCGTGGCCTTGTCCAGGTCCGAGCCGAACTGGGCAAAGGCGGCCAGTTCGCGGTACTGGGCGAGGTCGAGGCGGAGCGTGCCGGCCACCTGCTTCATGGCCTTGATCTGGGCGGCGCCGCCGACGCGGGAGACCGAGAGGCCGACGTTGATGGCCGGGCGGATGCCGGCGTTGAACAGCGCGGGCTCCAGGTACACCTGGCCGTCGGTGATGGAGATGACGTTGGTCGGGATGTATGCGGACACGTCGCCGGCCTGGGTCTCGATGATGGGCAGGGCGGTGAGCGAACCGGCGCCGAGCGAGTCATTGACCTTGCAGGAGCGCTCCAGCAGGCGGGAGTGCAGGTAGAAGACGTCGCCGGGGAAGGCTTCGCGGCCGGGGGGGCGGCGGAGCAGGAGCGACATCTGGCGGTAGGCCACGGCCTGCTTGGACAGGTCATCGTAGATGATGAGCGCGTGCTGGCCCTTGTCGCGGTAGTACTCGGCCATGGTGCAGCCGGAGTACGCGGCGATGAACTGCAGCGGCGCGGGCTCGGAGGCGGTGGCGGAGATGATGGTCGTGTACTCCATGCCGCCGTACTTGCGCAGGGTGTCGGCCACGAGCGCGACGGTGGACTTCTTCTGGCCGATGGCCACGTAGAAGCACTTCACGTCGCCGCCCTTCTGGGCCAGGATGGCGTCAACGCAGACCGCGGTCTTGCCGACCTGACGGTCGCCGATGATCAGCTCGCGCTGGCCGCGTCCGACCGGGGTCATGGCGTCGATGGCCTTGAGTCCGGTGGCCATGGGCTGGTGGACGGACTTTCTGGCGACGATGCCGGGGGCCTTCAGCTCGACCGGGCGGGTCTCCTTGGAGGCGATGGGACCCAGGCCGTCGATGGGCTGGCCGAGGGGGTCCATGACGCGGCCGGCAACGGCCTCGCCAACGGGCACGGAGAAGATCTTGCCCGTGCGCTTGACCGGGTCGCCTTCCTTGATCTCGCTGCATTCGCCGAGCAGGGCGACGCCGACGTTATCCTCTTCGAGGTTGAGCACCATGCCCATGAGGCCGCCGGGGAATTCCAGGAGTTCCATGGCCATGGCGTTTTTGACGCCATGCACGCGGGCAATGCCGTCACCGACATACAGAACGGTGCCGGTCTCGCTCATTTCCACGCGGGACTCGTAATTCTGGATTTGTCCCTCAATGATTTTGCTGATTTCTTCCGCTTTGATCTGCATGGCCCTACTCACCCCTCTTGATGGTTTCTTTCAAAATGTTCAGCTGGGCGCGCAGACTGGCGTCGAGCACACTGTCCCCGATCTGCAACACCACGCCGCCCAGGATCTCGGCGTTGATGGCGTAGTCGAGGACCAGCTTCTTGCCGGTCTGCTTCTCCAGCCGTTCTTTCAGCTCCACCTTCCGGGAGTCGGAAAGCGCTACGGCGGTAACGAGCTTGCCGGAGACAATGCCGTTTGCTTCATCGAGCATGGCCTTGTAGTCCTCGGCGATTTCGGGGATGGAGACGAGCCGGTTCTTGTCCGCCAGCAGATTGGCGAAGTTCGCCAGCGCTCCGGTGAGCCCCAGCTTCCCCGTGATCTGCTTGAGGACCGACTTCTTCTCCTCCACGCTGAAGACCGGGTTCTTGAAGAACCTCAAGGCCTCCGGCGCTCCCGCCAATGCCCCAGCCAGGTCGGCGAGCTGTTTACCGTACGTCTGAAGCTCGGTTGCCCCCTGCTTCTGACCTACGGTGAACAGCGCCTTGGCGTACCTGCGCGCGACGATGTTCCCGCTCAATTGAGCACCACCTTTGTTAAGTATTCATCCACGAGGCGCTCATGGTCCTTGTCATTGAGCTTCTCCCGCACGATTTTCGTCGCCTGCTCGATGACCTGGTCGGCGATCTCGCCGCGCACGCGGTCAAAGGCAGCCTTGGTCTCGTTCTCGGCGCTGGTCTTGGCCTGGAGCTGCATCTGCGCGGCATCCTTCTCGGCCTTGTCGATGATGGCGGCGCGGATGGCCTCACCCTGGGCCTTGGCCTCGGCCAGGATGGCGGCCTTCTCCTGCTCCAGGTTGCGGATGCCCGCCTCGACGTCCTTCAGCCTCTTCTCGGCCTCGATCTTGCGGATTTCGAGATCCTCGAGATCCTTCTTGATCTGGGCGCGGCGTCCGCCGAAGAAGGCGGCGATCTTGGCTCCGCCGAGCTTAACGATGAGGAAGATGAAGATGACGAAGTTGACGATGCGGAAGGCGTAGTTCTTCCAGGTTTCCGCATCGATGCCGTGGTGTGCCTCGCCCTCGTTGGCGAAGGCCACCGTGGCAAAGATCAGAACGCCGATCAGGCTCAAAACTGTGTGTCTCGCGACTTTCAAAATGTTCCCCCTCCTTCTTCCTGTCGGCTTAAGCCTGGCCCAGAATCTTGGCCGTGGCCTTCTGCGCGAATTTCTCCACCTCGGCGAACAGGGCCTTCTTGGCACTGGAAACCTGGGCGGCAATGTCCTCGTGGGCGGCCTTCAGGGCGGCGGCGACCTCTTTGCCGGCAGCGGCCATAATCTGCTGCTCCTCGCCGGCGCCAGCGGCGCGCAGCTGCTTGCGGACCTCAAGGCCTTCCTGGCGCGCGGCGTCGATGGCGGCCTGGTAGCTCTTGAGCTTCTCTTCGGCGCTTGCGTTGAAGCCTTCGATCTTGCCCACCTGGTCGGCCATGAGGTTGTTGCGCTCCTGGATCTTGTCCCGGATGGGGCGGATCAGGAGGAGATTCAGGCCCACAAGGGTGATGAGAAAATTGACCAGCTGAATGAGAAATGTTTTGTCAAAATCAATCATGAGCGGCCCCCGGCGCGTTGGAAATGGGATTGTGAATTTTGGTCCAAAGTCACAGGGTGCCTACCTGATTGCGAAAGGCCTGTCAAAGGCTTTTTTCATTTTTATCGAGTTCTCGCCGCCTGGGAGCGCTAGAGCGGCAATGCTTCGCGGACGGGCACGGGAATTCTCTGTCCGGCCCGGGATTGTGGAAAAGGGGGGAAGTATACACGCTCTGCGCGGCGGCGCGCAACAGAATAATCGAGTGAAGCGAAGGTCCAGGCGGGTGGGTTCCGGTCAGGCCTTGAACAGGTAGCGGCGCATGGAGACGTTCAGCACCAGCCCAAGCAGGCTGAAGTTGACCAGGGTGGCGCTGCCGCCGTAGCTGATGAAG
>JANXYQ010000011.1 GCA_025355995.1 Spirochaetaceae bacterium
GTGAAAAAGCTGCCGTCCGAGGTCCTCGCCCAGTCCGAGCGCGCCGAGAAGCCGCACGAGCTCTGCGACCTCATATCCAATTCCCTCCCCATCAAGCCCGAGCGCAAGCAGGCTCTCCTAGGCATCGCTGAACCCCTCGAGAGGCTCGAGGCCGTCGAGGCGGCGATCGAGGCAGAGACGGAGCTCGTGAACCTCCAGCGCAAGATCAGCGCGAAGGTGAAGAACCGGATAGACCGCAACCAGCGCGAGTACTTCCTGGGCGAGCAGCTCAAAGAGATCAACCGCGAGCTCGGCAAGGAAGGCGACGAGTCCGAAGTCAAGGAGATAGAGCGCTCCCTTCTGGCGAAGGGTCCCCCCGAGGAGGTCCTGGCCAAGGCCAAGCGGGAGCTGTCGCGACTGGCCAAGCTCCAGGCCTTCTCGCCCGAGGCCGGAGTCCTGCGGGTCTACTGCGAGTGGCTCGCGGACCTGCCCTGGTCGATAAAGAGCAAGGACAACCGCGATATCGAGAAGGCCAGGCTCGCCCTCGACGAGGACCATTACGGGATGGAGAAGCCCAAGGAGCGCATCCTCGAGTTCATCGCGGTGCGGCAGCTCTCCGACAGGGCCAGGGGCCCCATACTCTGCCTGGTCGGTCCGCCCGGAACCGGGAAGACCTCCCTCGGCAGGAGCGTCGCGCGCGCCTTGGAGCGCAGCTTCGTACGGGTAAGCCTAGGCGGCGTTCGGGACGAGGCCGAGATCCGAGGGCATCGCAAGACCTACGTCGGCGCCCTGCCCGGCAAGATAATCCAGTCGATCCGCAAGGCGGGCACCAACAACCCCGTCTTCCTCCTCGACGAGATAGACAAGATGTCCTCCGATTTCCGGGGCGACCCGGCGAGCGCCCTCCTCGAGGTGCTCGACCCGGAGCAGAATTCGACCTTCACCGACCACTACCTCGAGTTGCCCTTCGACCTCTCCAATGTAATGTTCATCACGACCGCGAATTCCCTGCACGGTATCCCCTTTCCCCTCCTCGACCGCATGGAGGTCATAGAGGTCCCGGGCTACTCGGAGTTCGAGAAGCTGGAGATCGCCAGGAAATTCCTCGTGCCCAAGCAAGTAGGGGAGAACGGGCTCGGCGACGCCTCGATCAAGTTCCGCGACGCCGCGATACTCGAGATCATCCGTCACTACACTATGGAGTCCGGCGTGCGCAACCTCGAGCGCGAGATAGCCCGCGTCGTCCGCAAGCTGGCGCAGGAGGCGGTAGAGCAGGGCCTCGCCGCCGAGCCGGCCAAGCTGGCCCTGTGGTCCGCGAACGTCACCGAGAAGAAGGCCGCCGCCCTCCTCGGCAAGCGCCGCCGAGAGGACGACGTGGTGTTCAAGGAGTCGCGCGCGGGCGTGGCCTACGGCCTCGCGTGGACGGAGGCGGGAGGCACGCTGCTTCCGGTGGAAGCCCTGGTTTTCGAGGGCGACGAGGGCCTCATCCTGACGGGCAACCTCGGCGACGTGATGAAGGAGAGCGCCAGGGCAGCCTTGAGCTTCATACGCTCCAAGGCTGCGGACTTCGGCTTGGGCGAGGATGACTTTCGCAAGAAGGCCGTCCACGTGCATGTCCCCGAGGGGGCGATACCCAAGGATGGCCCCTCCGCCGGCATCACCCTCGTCGCCAGCCTCGTCTCGGCCTTCACCAAGGCCCACCTCGAGCCTGGCCGTGCGATGACCGGGGAGATAACGCTGACGGGCAGGATTCTCCCCATCGGCGGAGTGAAGGAAAAGGTCCTCGCAGCGCACCGCAGCTCGATTTTCGTAGTCCTCCTCCCCGAGGGGAACCGCAAGGACCTCGACGACATACCGCCTGAGGTCAAGGCGGCGATGACCTTCATCTTCGTGTCCAACGCCGCCGAGGCGCTCGAGGCCCTTTTCCCCAAAGGAGCCATAGGACCGAAGCGAGCCGCGACCGCACGCCGCAAGCCCGCTTCCGCGACGAGGGGAAAAACCGTTCGGGGCAAGAAACCAAGCGCCAATTCGAAGGCATCCCGCTAAGCGCCGCGAAGGTACGTAAAAAATACAAATCCCGTTTTTCGCTATAGAACCTACCCTTAACGCCCATTGGCGTCCTTTCGCGGTTTTCGTCCACTCGCGCTGGCCCCGCCCCTTGACCCTCGCCGGCTTCTTTCCGTATTTTAAAGACACAACCGGGGTGGCTCGGCTGGCCCGTCGGGCAAAGCCGTAGTCTGAGATCACACCCGCTGAACCTGATCCGGGTAATTCCGGCGGAGGGAGCCATGGTCCAATCCTACAAAGGCCGCGCTGGCGGTCGATCGATCAAATTCCTAACTTTCATCGCCCTCATTCTCTTCGGCTTCGCATGCCAGAGCGCGGCAGCCGCGCCCGCGGCTACTGCCGAAGGAAAACTCTCGGCTACCGCCGAAGAAAAAACCCTCGTCATCTATACCTACGATTCATTCGTCTCCGATTGGGGAGCCGGCCCGAAGATCGGACCGCTGTTCGAGGCGGCCACCGCCATAAAAATCAAGTTCGTCTCGAAAGGCGACGGCGGGCAGCTTCTCTCGTCGCTGCTCCTCGAAAAAGGGAGGTCGGAGGCGGATATCGCCCTCGGCCTGGACAATTTCCTGGCGCCTAAGGCCTTGAGCTCGGGCTTATTCCGCGCCTATGCGCCGGCGTCCTTCGCGGCCATCCCCGCGGATCTCAAGCTCGATCCCAGCAATAGGCTCATCCCATTCGACTACGGCAATTTCGCCATCGTATGGGACAGCGCGAAGCTCGCGACGCCGCCAGCCAGCCTCGAGGACCTCACGAAAAGCGCCTACGCCAAGAAACTCATCCTCCTCGACCCGAGGACCTCGACGCCGGGCCTGGGCTTCCTCGCGTGGACCAAGGCGGTCTACGGTTCAGCTTGGCGGGATTACTGGCGACGGCTTAGGCCCAGCGTGCTCATCCTCGCGCCAGGCTGGGACCAGGGCTACGGCCTCTTCACGAGCGGGGAGGCCCCGCTGGTGCTCTCCTACGCTACCGACGGGGCTTATGGCCTCGAAAACGAAAAATCCGAGCGCTACAAGGCCCTCGCCTTCACCGACGGCTTCGTGCGCCAAGTCGAGACGGCGGGGATCCTGGAAGCCGCGAGGCATCCAGGGAACGCCGAGAAATTCATGGACTTCCTCCTGTCCCCCGCCTGCCAGCGCGAGCTGCCCCTGACGCAGTGGATGTATCCCGTGGATCCCTCCGTCGCCCTGCCGGCGAGTTTCCGCGCGGCGGTCAGAGCCGTGAAAACCCTCGCGGCCGATCCTACGGGTCTCACCGACGACGCCCTCGAGGCGGCCGAGATCCTCAGCTCGGGAAAGTAGGGATCGCCCAATTGGCGGCGAGCCATGGAAGGGGCGTCGGCGCCCGCGATTCGGCGAGGGGGGCTCGGCTAGTCTCGAGCCTCTCCCTCCTCGCCTATTCCGGACTGGCCCTCGCGCCCCTCGCCGCCATCCTCATTCTGGCGCCTGCCTCCTCGCCCTCGGGCCCAGCGAGCCTCCTGGTCGCCCTCGCCCAGCCTCGAAGCCTTCGCGCGATCGGCTTCACCTTGGCGCAGGCCGGGACGAGCACCCTCGCGGCGCTGGCCATCGGCCTCCCCGGGGCAGCGTTGGTCGCTCGGTACAGGTTCCCCGGAAGGAAGGCGCTGAAGGCCCTCTCGATTCTGCCTTTCAGCGTCCCCTCGGTGCTCGTCGTACTCGCCTTCGTCCTCTTCTACGGCCAGTCGGGATATTTGAACCGCTTCCTGATGTGGGCCTTCTCCCTGCGCGAGCCGCCCTTGGGGTTCCTCTACACCTTCTGGGGCATCGTCCTCGTCCACGGCTTCTACGAATTCCCTATCGTCCTCCAGAACGTGGGCGAAGTCTGGGAGAGGCTGCCGCGGGATCGGGAGCAGGCGGCGCGCCTCCTCGGCGCCGGCAGGTTCCGCGCCTTCGCAGTCGGCGTCCTGCCTTCCCTCGTTCCCGCGATAGCCCAGGCCGCCGCCCTCTGCTTCCTGCTGTGCTTCTTCAGCTTCGCCGTCGTGATGGTATTCGGCGGGCTCGTCGGCTCCACGCTCGAGGTCGAGGTGTACAGGCGGGCGCGGCTCGAGGCCGATGCCTCCGGAGCGGCCGCGATCGCCATCGCGGAGACGGTCATCGCGATGGCCGTGGTCGCCCTGGTCGCCTTCACCGAGCGCAGGAGCGCGCGCGGGGCAGCCGCGGCGAAGGCTGCAGGCAGCCGCCTCGAGCTGAGCCAGCCGCGCTGGCCGGCAGTCGCCGCGATCGCGGCATACGCGCTTTTCCTCGCGGTCTTCTTCGGAGGCCCCATGCTATCCCTCCTCGTCCAGGCCTTCTCGGTCAGGAGCGGCCCCTTGGGGCCGTCCGTTCCCGGCCTGGGAAATTTCGCGCGCCTCTTCGCGGGCGAGGGATCCGCCTTCACGAAGGCGCTGGCCGGCACGGCCGCGACCGCGCTGCCCGCGGCCCTCATCGCCACCGCGGTCGGCTGCGCAGGAGCCCTATCGCTCCGTCGAGCAGGGTCGCTCGCGAAGGCCGCGGCCGCCCTACCGCTCGCCGTCTCGGGCATCGTGGCCGCCCTCGGCTGGTCCCTCCTCTTCCCCCGGGGTGGGCTGGCCCTCATTCCGGTAGTCCAGGCCCTGGGCGCCCTGCCCTACGTCCTCAAATCCGTCGCCGCCGCCCTGTCGACCCTCGACCGGGGGCCGGCGGAGGCGGCGCGCACACTGGGAGCGGGCCGCGCCGCGGCGGCGCTGGGCGTCGAGCTCCCCGCGGTACTACCGGCCGTACTGGCCGCCTTCGCCTTCGCCTTCGCCTCGTCCGCGGGTGACGTCAACGTCCCCCTCGTCCTCGGCCAGGGCGAGTTCGAGACCCTTCCGGTCTATCTCTTTCGCCTAACGTCTTCGTATCGCTTCCCCGAGGCCTGCGCCGCGGGCGTGATCCTCGCCCTGCTTACGTCGGCGGTATTCGCATTCAAGGAATGGAGGGGAGCGAATGCTCGAGGTTAAGGGGCTTGCGAAGTCCTGGCCGGGATTCGGCCTCTCGCTCGAACTGAGCCTCGCCGAGGGCGAGGTCCTCGCCGTGCTCGGGCCCTCGGGCTGCGGCAAATCCACCTTGCTGAGGCTCGTCGCCGGCCTCGAGCGCCCCGACGCGGGTCGGCTTTTCCTGGGAGGTCGCGAGATAACCGGCCTGCCCCCGGAACGCAGGGGCATAGGGATGGTGTTCCAGGACCTCGCCCTCTTCCCCCATTTAAGCGTTAGGCGCAACATCGAATATGCGCCCAGGATGAGGGGACTCCCGCGCGGGTTGGCCAGGGAGACGGCCGAAGCCCTCGCCGCCTCCTTCGAGATATCCCCGATCCTCGACCGCGACCCCTATTCGCTGTCCGGCGGCGAGCAGCAGCGCGTAGCCCTCGCGAGGGCCCTGGCCGCGAGGCCCGCCCTCATGCTCCTCGACGAGCCCCTCTCCTCGCTGGACGCGTCCCTGCGCCGCCGCCTCAGGTCGGAGATAGCCGAAAGGATCAGGAGGGCCGGAATAGCCGCGATCCTCGTGACCCACGACGCCGAAGAGGCGCTCGCGGTGGCCGATAGGATAGCTCTCATGCGCGCGGGCCGCATCGAGGCCGAAGGCTTCCCTCAGGAGCTGTACGACGCGCCTCCGACCGCGTGGAGCGCCGCCTTCCTCGGACGGGGGCCCGTCCTGGAAATTCTATCCCTCGAGGACGGGGAGGGCTCGGCCCTTGCCCTCACGCCCCTCGGCCACTTCCGCTGCGCGAACAGGGGCGCAGGCGCCGTCGGGAAGGCCGCTTCGCTTTTTTTCCCCGCGGAGGCGCCTCGCTCGGCTCAGCGCGCGACGGCTTCCGAGGAAGCCGCCGTAAACCGGTTGTCCGGGCGAGTCGCCTCGAGCTATTTCGCGGGAAGGTACCGTCGCGTCGCTCTCGATTGCCCAATCGCCGCGGGTCCGTCGAAGGGCGGCAATTTCCGTCTCGAAATCGAGTTGCCCTCGCCTTTCGTCCCGCGCCCAGGCGAGCGGCTGGAGCTCGAAATACCCGAGGAATCGTGTTTCGCCCTGCCCTAAGCGCATTACTTGCAGGAATAATCGCATTGTGCCGGGATCGTACTTGATCGTCGGGCGGATAAGCCTATAATTGAGCGTATGAAGGAGACTATGGGCCAGGTTAAAGTGAGGGACGCCACGGTTGCGGGAATCTTCTATCCCGACGATCCATCGGAACTCGAGGCGCGGGTGGCATCCCTCCTCGAGGCGGCGAAACCCGGGACCAAGAACGCGAAAGCCATCCTCTCTCCCCACGCCGGGCTGGATTACTCCGGGGACCTCTCGGCCCTCGCCTGGAAGTCGGCTTCCGACCGGAATATCGACACCGTCCTCATCCTCTCGCCCCTCCATCGAGCCGAGGAGAACCAGATATTCCTCCCGGAGTCGGATTACTTCGAGATACCCACGGGAAGGATAATCGTCGACAGGGACCTCGTCGACGAGATGAAGGATTGCGGGACCCTCATGAGCGTCAACGACATCCCACACTTCGAGGAGCACGGGATCGAGCTGCAGCTCCCCTTCATGACAGCGCTCTTCCCGGCGGCCCGGCTCGTTCCCGTGCTCATGGGCAAGCCGAGCCAGTCGACGGTCAAGGCCCTCAGCTCCGCGCTGTCCATCGTCTTCGCGAATCGGATCGAAACCACGCTCGTCGTGCTGTCCTCCGACCTCGGCTCGGCGACCGAGGAGCATATCGCCGCCGCCTGCGCCGACCGCTTCCTGCGCAGCTTCCTCGCCGCGGACGCCAAGGCCCTCCTCGACGACCTCTCGACGGTCGAGGGCTGCGCCTGCGGCACCGGTTGCTCCTCCGCCTTCTTCTCGTCCGGCCTGTCGCGGGGGACCAAAGCCAGGTTGCTGGCCCGGCACGATTCCTCGGCGAGCAGGGAGACGGGCGAGGAGCGGCTCGTGCACTACGCCGCGATCGCCCTCACCGATGACTGATGCCTCGGTATTCTCCGAAATAAGCGAATCGGACGGGGCGGTGCTCCTCGCCAACGCCCGCGAGGCCATAGCCTCGCGGCTCGAGGGCAGGTCGTCCCGCTGGCCCGTGGCTGGCCTCTCCCTATCGGCGGAGCTCGGGGCCTTCGTCACGCTGCGCTCCGGCAAGGGTCCGGACGCCGCCCTCCGCGGTTGCATCGGCCGAATGGACGCGAAGGAATCCCTCGTCCGCACCGTGCGGGCGATGGCACTCTCCGCCGCCTTCGAGGATCCCCGCTTCCCTCCCCTCGAGCGAGGCGAGCTCTCGAAAACCTCGATAGAGGTCACCGTCCTGACGCCGATGAGGCAGATAGCGAGCGTCGCGCAGATCGAAGTGGGTCGCCACGGCGTCTACCTTTCCAAGGGCTGGCATTCGGCGGTCTTCCTCCCCCAAGTCGCCACCGAGCAGGGTTGGGGACGGGACGAGCTATTGGTGAACCTATGCTACAAGGCGGGCCTTCCGGCGAACGCGTGGAAGGAAAGCGATACGAAGTACCAGGTCTTCGAGGGAAGGATCTTCCCGGAAGCCTAGTTTCCCGCCCGAGCCGGCCTCTTCAACCGTTTCTTGAAATCCTTGAACCACCAGGCCCTCGCGGACTCCGCCGCCCTGAAGCAGGCGTAGGCGAACGGCATCAGGGGATAGTCCCAGGATCCGGCGCGATGCGCGATCTCGCCACCGAATCCCGTCTTGAACCGGTAGAGGCCCGCCATGGGATGCCCGGGGTCGTCGGTAGGCGGAATGCCGAAAAGGTCGTAGCGCGAGCAGCCCACGGCCTTGGCCGCTCGCATGGCCGACCACTGCAGGGCGTAGGCGGGCATGAGATTGCGTTTCTCGTCGGAGGATGCGCCGTAAAGATAGACCGCCTCGGCGCCGCGGTAGAGGGTCACTATCGCCGCCAGCGCCAGGCCCTCGTGCCGCGCGATGAATAACCTGATATCGGGAGTCCCGGGAACGCCTGAGGCCCGGCGCTCGGCGGCCAGGGAGAAGAGCCGCGAATAATAGGCTTCAGGGTGAAGCGCGATCCGGTCTCTCCGCGCGGTCTCGCGATAGAGCGCGTAGAAATCATGTAAGGACCCGAGGCCGGTTTCCTCGACGACTACGCCCTTCTTCTCGGCAAGGCGCACGTTGTAGCGCCACTTGCTCTTCATCGCCGCGAGGATGGCGGCCTCGTCAGGCCGCAGGTCGACGAATACAGTGTCGGGAGGCTGGACGTCCGCCGCGGCGCGCCTGAGAGGCTGGCTTAGGCGCGGCCGCAGGCTTTCGACCTCGCGCGATCCGGCCCTCTCCTCGTCCCAGCCGATCGCCTCCGCGGCGTACCAGGGCGGGTCGAAGCGAACGAAGAGGCAGCGCGGCGGCAAGAAGGGCCGGAGCGCCTCGGATAGCTCGGCGAGAAAAGCGGTGCGCTCGGTCTCGGGCACTTCCACCTCCGGGCCGTGCGGCGAATAGGCGAAGCAGTATCCTGCGGGAAGGCGACGAACCAAGAGGAGGAAGGCGCCATGTGCCGAAGCGCCCTGAATAGAGAAGCGAAGAGGCCTCCATCCGTATTCGGACTTGAAATCGCCCCAGAAGGCCGACTGCAGGAAAGTCGCGGAGGAATCGCTTCCGTCGAGGAGAGAGACGCGCAGGCTCATTCGGCGATCCCCCGGTGCCCCTCCCCTAGCCTACCTCACCCTCTGGCACGCGGGTGATGACGAAGGGGCGTTCGCCGGCGACGAGCCGAGAGGCTCCGATAGTCGCGAAACCGCCTACGGCGGCTATGGGCACGGAGAAGAAGGCGTCGACATCGATTTCACCGACCTCGCCGGGAAGGGGCCTGCCCGCAAGGGAAACCCGCGTGCCCGGAGCCGCGTCGCCGGCGTCCAGAACCTCGACGGCCTCCTTGACGCTTGCGCCGCCTTCGCCCTCGACCTTTCTCGAGGCGGCGAGGAGCATGCCCCTAGACTCGACGCCGCGAAGCTTGGCGGGCTTGAGGTTGTTGACGAGCACGATGCTCTTGCCTAATAGCTCATCCTCTTTATAGAAGGGGACGAGGCCCGAGACGATCACGCGCTCGACTCCCGTGCCGTCGTCGAGGGTCTCGATATACAGCTTGTCCGCCTTGGGATGGCGCTCGACCTTGATGATCTTCGCAACGCGAAGGTCGATGAGCCGTTCGAAGCGCTCCTCTACGGGCAGGCCCTCATAGGGAACCGGCTTGGGCTCCGGCGGAGCGGCCTTCACGGCGGCGGTCACGGCGGCAGCGGCTGTCGGTACCGTCGCAGGGGCGGCGGCGGAGTCGCGCTCGGCCCTCTCCTTCTGCGTGCCCGAGTATTTTTCGCGGAGCTCGGCGATGCGGTCATCCTCGAGCTTGGAGAATAGGACCTCGGGAGCGGTGATCGCCCCGAGCCCGCCGAGGGTCCCGATATCGGCCCAGGAGAGCCCTCCGGCTCCGCCTATGGTTTTGCCGAAGAACGCGGCGAGCTTGGCCGCGGAAGCCGGCATGTAGGGATGGATCATTATTGCGAGGTCGCGGAGCAGGTAGCAAAGCTCGCCGATGAGGGCGGCGGCGGCGGCGGGATCGCTTGTCCTGGTCTTCCAGGGCTCGCTCTCCTGGAATCTCTTGTTGGCGAGGTCAGACAGCTCGAAGGCGGCGCGGAAGGCGTCTCGGAGCTCGGCGCGCTCGAGGTGGGCGGCCGCTCGCCTCGTTATCTCCTCGGCCTTGCCGCGGAAGGCCGGGTCGGAGGGTAGGGCGGGCGGCACGGGGACGGCGCCGCCGAAATAGCGCGCGACGAATGTTAGGGTCCTGTTGGCGAGGTTGCCGAGGTTGCCGATGAGCTCGCCGTTCACCTTTTCCTGGAAGTCGGCCCAGGTGAATGTGGTGTCGCCCCGCTCGGGGCGATTGTAGAAGACGTAGAAGCGCCAGACGTCGGCCGGTATGCCCGACTCGACCGCGTCGGTCCCGAAGACGCCCACGCCCTTGGACTTGGAGAACTTGCCCGATTCGTAGTTGAGGTACTCCGAGCTCGACATGTGGTGGAGCATGGTCCAGTTCTCGCCCGAGCCCAGGAGGCTCGAGGGGAAGATGACCGTGTGGAAGGGGATGTTATCCTTGCCGATGAACTGGAATAGCTCGACGTCGTCGGGGCGCTGCCACCAGTACTTCCAGTCGAAGCCCTGCTCGTCGCCGGCGCAGGCGGTTATCGAAATATAGCCGATCGGCGCGTCGAACCAGACGTAGAAGACCTTGTCCTCGTAGCCCGCCTTCGGGACGGGTATGCCCCACTTGAGGTCGCGGGTGATGGCCCGCTCCTTCAGGCCGTCGCGGATCCAGGCTTGGGTCATCTGGATCGCGTTGTTGGCCCAGAAGCCATCGACACTCGCCTTCCTCATCCAGGTCTCGAGGGCCGGGCGTATCGCGGGAAGGTCGATATACAGGTGCGTGGTGCTCTTGGGCCGCGGCGTCGCGCCGCAGGTCGAGCACTTCGGGTCCTTGAGCTCGGTGGGATCGAGGAGCTTGCCGCAGCTCTCGCACTGGTCCCCGCGCGCGCCGTCGTAGCCGCAGTGGGGGCAGGTGCCGCGCACGTAGCGGTCGGCCAGGAAGCGCTTGTCGCTGTCGCAGTAGAGCTGCTCGATGGTCTGGCTCTTGACCAGCCCCCTCTTGTCGAGGTCAAGGAAGATAGCCTGCGTTATCTCGGTCTGGCGCTGGGTCGAGGTGCGCCCGAATTTATCGAAGGAGATGCCGAACCAGGAATAGATGTCGCGATGGATGGCGTGGAAGCGGTCGCAGAGCTCCCTCGGCGTGATCCCCTCCTCGAGGGCCTTGGTCTCGGTAGCGGTGCCGTATTCGTCGGTACCGCAGACATAGAGGGTCTCGTAGCCGCGAAGCCTGCAGAAGCGGGCGAAGACGTCTGCCGAGAGGACCTGTATGAGATTGCCGAGGTGGGGGACGTTGTTGACGTAGGGAAGCGCGGAGGTGATCAATCGTCGTTTCATAGGCGATCACAATAAACGCGCCCCAGGCGCGCTGTCAAGGATTGCGGCTAAAACGAGATCACCGCGTTCAGACCGAGCTCGAGGGATAGCGAGAGGGCCTTGGTCGACGCGTCGAGGGATTGGCCCGACGCGACATCGACCTTGAAGGTGAGGCGCTCGGGTACGGTCAGCTTGGCCTCGTAGGACTCCGAGAAATTCCAGCCGGGGGAGTAGGAGGCCGCGTCCCCGGCGAGCCCGGAGAGCCCCGCCCGAGCCGTTATCGTCGTCCTCGCTATCGGCGTCCTCGTCGCGAGGTCCCTCAGGTAGAGGGAGGCTATCGACGCGGGCTTCCCCTCGCCTTCCCCAACGGGTTTCGGTGTGGGCTCGGCGGACTTGGCCGCGAGGGCGTACAGGTCCAGGAGGGGATGCCGGGCCTCCCTACGCGACAGTGAGAGCGAGATCGAGCCCGACCAATCGAGCTTGCCCGGCCCGTCGACGAGGGAGAGCTTGCCCTCGGCGTCCAGCTTGTCCGATTCCCCGGCGTAGAGCGTCGAGAGTCCGTGGTACTGGAGGTCGAGGCTCGACGCGCTGCCGTCCCTGGGCTCGTTGAGGCTCGCCTGCAGCGTGCTCAGGTACTCGTCGCTGTCGAAGGGAAGTCCGAGCGGGTAGGCGCCCATGGAGCCGAAGAGGTTCACTGCGGCGAACTTGGCGATCACCGACCAAAGCCCCGAGTCGGTCTGCTGGTCCGCCGATAGGGAAAGGACGCGGCGGAACGAGAACGAGAGGGCCGAGGGCGCCACGAAGTCGTACCACATCGATCCGTATTCCCGGGACAGGGTCAGGCCCGCCTCGGGCTCGAGGCTCGCCTCGAGTAGAGCGGTGCCGGCGCTCGCCGATTGGGACGAGAAATCCTCGGCCGCCTTGGCCGAGGCGAGCTCGGCGAAGGGGAGACCCTGGTACAGGAGCGGCAGGCTCGAGATGTCCCCGAGCGCGGCGGCGGCGTCCCCCAGGATGCCGCTCGATAGCACCGATCGCTTATCAGTCCACGAGCGCGAGTAATAAGGCTCGATTTTCGCGTAGGCGGTCTCGAGAGGGAGGGCCAACCTGATAGCGGCCGAATCGCGCCTCAAGGCCCCGCCCGCGGCTGCCGGCTCGGCGCTCTCGCCGAGCGAGGCGGAGAGATACTCCTTGGCGTCGGTTCCTTTGATCGAGAGCCGCGCCTTGGCCTCCCGCGCCTCCGACTCAGCCTCGAAAGCCGGTAACGCGTAGTCGAAGGCCCCGATCCAGGCCGCGCCGTAACCCGCGCCGGGGCCTCCCGGCGCGGCCGCGCTTTGGGGCCGCGATCGGTTGGCGGCCGAGATGCCGATCGTCGCGATCGAGGGCCCGAGGATTATGGAGCCGTTCCAGGACTGCGTCAGCATTCCCCGGTCGAGGATAGCCTGGGCCGGGACCCACTCGGTCGACTGTTCCGCGCTTATCGCTCCGACCTTCCCCGCCCGCAAAGCGGCGGAATCCGACCTCCCGAAGGCGCCGGTGCCGGGATCGAATTCGAAGCTGTCTTTTGCCTCCGCAGGGAAATCGGCGGCGGGAATCGCGATGGTATGCCCGCCACTGAGGGATGCCGCGGAATCGGCGGCGACGACGGCTCGCGCCCGGACGCCGATCCGCGCGAATGGCACAGTGGCCTCGAGGGAGGCGTCCCCCGAGGCGTAGGGCGCCGCGTCGAGGGCCGCCTGCACGTCGGCCGAAGCGGAGAGGCCGGGATTCGCGTAGGCTGCCCGGCCCTGGAACAAAAGGGCCGCCCTGCCTATCGAATCCTCGAGCAGCACCTCGTCGACCCACGCGGATTCCGAGGCGAGGAGGCCCGTTACCGCGATAAAAAGCCGGGATCCCGTGCTCGAGAGCGCGGGCGTCGCGTCGATCGAAGCCAGGGCCAGGGCGGTCTCCGCGTCGCCTTCGGCGTCCTGGTAGGTCAAGCTCGCCGCGCTGCTCCCATAATGCAGGTAGAATCGCCGCCACGCGCCCGTCCCCGATCCCGCGCGCAGGCTGATCGCGATGCTCGAGGCCGGCGAGGCCGCGCCGTCGTCCAAGGCCAGGGACAGCGCGGTGGTAACCGGGAATTTCGCGAAAAATGAGATCGTCTTGAAGGATGCGTAGGGAGGAGCGGCCTCAACCTTGTATATGGCGGCCGAGCCCGAGGGCGAGAGGCCGGCGGCTATCTGGACGGCCCTCTGCGTCGAGCCGTCGGAGTGGAGGCTGGCGATTGTCTTGGGAAAGGCGACGGCGAGCTCCGTCTCGGCCTTCTCGGCGACCGAATAGCCCGTGGACGGGGGCGCGGTGTCCAATCTGAAAGTGGAGGAATAGGCGCTCGCCGACTCCATGCCCTCGATGCGATAGACTCCCGTCGCGTCGTCCCGCGAATACCTGGCGGCGATCGCGGCGTTGTGGGTAAAGGCGCCGTCCGCGTCCTTCTCGCCGGCCGTGAGATCGATGCTGCCGGGAGCGGTCCTGGAATCCGAGGCGAAGCTCGATCCGGGCAGGGACCAGGATGCGCCAAGGGCCGCCCAGGCGCTCAGGCCCTCGCCGAAGTCCCAGAAGCCGCCGAGGGCGCCTTCGAGGATCCCCGACCTTCGCTCGGTGCTCTGCTTCATGTAGGACACGACTATTTCTTCGGTCGCGCTCGGCGGGGGGACGAGGGTGAGCGTGCCCTTATCGGCATCGACGGAAAATGAATAGGCCGGAATTCCGTCGCGCGTCACCTCGATGGATCCGGCCACCAAGTCTTTGTCGATCGCTATGGTCTCGGAGGCGGAAAAGCTCCGGACGACCACCGATCGCGTATAGACGGGGGCGTTCCCGCTCTTCGCGTCGCTCGAGAAATCGGTCGTATAAAGCCAGTCCATGCCGGCGTAGGCAGGGGACTCGAAGGGCCGCCTATACGCATTCCTCTGCGCGGCGTCGGTGGCGGAGGGGCTCCCGGCGTCCGCGCGAGTCACCTCCACGTAGCCCTCCGAATCGATCGTCGCGGCGAAGGAGGGGTCCCTGAGGCCCGACGAGGGATTTCGCACGAAGGCCTCCGCGGAGCTCGCGCCGGCCGTGGTGGCGTAGCGGCTCAGCACCTGCAGCTTCGGGTCCAGGGAGACCGCCGTCGTCGGGTCGGCCGGCGGGTCGTAGAGGAGGTCGCAGGCGCCGATGCCGTCGAGGGCGACCGCGTCCGCGTCGCTCCCCGAGAGCGGATAATACGCGAGCACCCTCGTGGTCGCGGCCGTCGCGAGGACGGCCAGGCCCGTGATCGCCGAATAGGAATACTCGCCTGGATCGAGCTTTCTATAGTAGTCGGAGCCGCCGGCGATCGTGCCCGAAACGCTCTTAACGTAGATGGCTAGGTTGGTCGCGGGAGCCGCCCTCGTAAGGAAGAATTTACCCTGGACGAAAGCGTTGGGCGAGAGCTCCGTGTCGACGACCTCGGTGCGCCCCACGAAGCGCTTCACGACGCGATCGGCCTGGTCGTAGCGGACCATGGCCCTTCCAGTGAAGGACTCCGTACCTATCCAGGCGGCGGCGCCGAAGGATCGGTAGGAGACGTCGCCGAAGGCGAGGAATGGAAGAGAGGGGAAGGATATTCCGTCGTTGCCCAGCCTCGCCTCGCGGAGGAGTTCCCCCTTCCCTCCCCTGTAGCCCATCGAGTACTTGGCTTGGGAAATATCGTCGGCTATGCGCGCTTCGACGAATATCTTCTTGAGCAATAGAAAGGAGAGCGAGAGGTCCGGAGCCTGAGTGAAGAGGAGGGGCTGCGCCGAGGACAGTACGAGGGTTCCCCCGGACTGGGCCTGCAGGTCGAGCGAGGCGAGGACCGTGGCCGACCAGGAGCCACTTATGAAAAGTTGGGCGTCGTCGTCGGGCCCCTTCCCGAGCTTGGCGCTGAATACGCTCGCGGGCGCTTCCTGCGGCAGGGCCGATTTCATGGGGGAAGGGATCGCGCCGACCCCGCCCTCGGCCGACTCCTTGCCGATCGCCGTCGCCAAGAGCAGGGCGAACAGGGCCTCTCGCGCGCGGCGTCTTTCTTTTCGCATCGATTATGGCTATGATAACCCGGAAAATGAGCAATGGGAAGAATCGGCCGGAGCCGAGCCTATGGTAGTCTCGATGCTCGACATCGTGATGGAACTCCCCGAGGCGACCTCCATCAAGGACAAGCGCCGCGTGGTCTCCTCCCTGAAGACCCGGCTGCGCACGAAATTCCGAATTTCATGCGCCGAGGTAGGGCTCCTGGACTCCCTCGCCTTCGCGGAGATAGGCGCCGCCCTCGTCTCCAATTCGAAAGAATTCGGGGAGGGGGTGATGCACAAGGCCCTTGCCGTAGTAGAGGACGAATTGGGCGTCCGCATCCACGACGCCCAAATCCATTCGGAAGTTTATTGAGGTCCTTTGGTGTATAGTATCGATATCCGGAATAGGGGGTACACCGTGCGCCTTTCCCGCATCGCCTTGAGCCTGCTTCTGCCCATCGCCGCCCTGTCGGCGGCCCCGAGTCCCGCCGCGACCGCATCGCCCGCGGTAGCGGAGATGAGCGCCTACCTTTCCAAGGCCCAGGACGCAGCCGACTCGAATCACCTCGCCGAGGCTATTCGGTCGTACGTGACCGTGCTGGCCCTCGCGGACGAAAGCCCCTCGACCGACGCGAAGGCGAAGGCCGACGCGGCCTCGGCCGAGCTCGCGCGGATCGGCACGAGGCTCACCCTGGAGCCCAGCTCCGAATGGATCGACGCGAAGGGGACTCAAGCGGCGGGAAGCTCGAGGAGCCTCGGCAAGGAGGGCGGCCTCTCCCCGGCGGTCTACCTGTTCGACAGCTTCGGCTCCGGCAAATCGCCGGTCGCCGACGCGCCCATCTTTTTCCAATTCGTCAAGAATACCGGCTCCCTCGTCTCCTTCGTCACGACGGATGCCTACGGCAAGGCCAACACCACCGTAGCCAAGGTAGGCGAGCCGGGCAGCGACGCGGTCATACGGGCCTTCCCCGTCTTCAAGGCCCGGGGGAAATCCTACGCCTTCCAGTCAGTCTTCAGGGACTTCGCCTACTTGCCGCCGGCCAACGTGGTCAAGATCCTCGCGCTCGAGAGCTCCGAGCTGGGCCTGAGCGACAATCCCCGGACGGTGGACCCGGCCGCGGCGGCGCTCAAGCAAACCGGACTGCAAATACTGCCTTTCAACGCGAAACTGGCGCCCGAGGTTTTCCGCAGGGCCTACGGGGGCGAGGTCAAGGCCCTCTCGGCCCTCGGCGTCGACGCGACATCCCCCTACGCGGCCTTCGCCCTCGTGGAGGTCGCCGCCGCGAGGCAGATGGAGCTCAATGGGAAGAAGTACAACATCTACACGGCGACCGCGCCCCTGAGCTTCAGGCTGGTCCGGGCGGACGGAACCATCGTGTACGCCCTGTCCCTGGACAACATCAAGGGACAGGGCGGGACCAAGGAAGCCGCCATAGCCGACGCCTACAAGCGGGCCGGCGACGCGATCGGGCCCGAGCTGACCAAGAGGCTCGACGATATCCGCTCTTCCTTGACGAAGGAATAGCCGTTCCCTAAGGCGCCGGCTCGCCGCCTCGCGGGCCGGGGCGCCCGCGGTTCTCGCGCCGGCCGACGAGGCGGGCCCGCGTGACCTTCCCCAGGCCGCTCCGCTCTATCTCGAAGACGGCTCCCTCCGCCCTGCGCGACCGCGCCGTACCCTCTCCCGAAAGGCCGTCGGCGAAGAGCTCGCCCTGCTCGCAGGAGCCCCGGCTCTCGAGATCCGAGAAGCATAGGCCGAGCAGGCGTATCTCGGTCCTGCCGTCCCAGGCCTTCTCGAGGAGGGCGAGCGCGTCCTTGAACGAATCCGAGGAGGATAGATAATAGGAGCCCCTCGACATCCGGCGCGATAGCGTCGTGAAATCGTGAAGCCTGAGCTTCAGGGCGAGCGTACGGGATCGATAGCCCTCCGCCCAGAGCCTGTAGGAGAGCTCTCCCGCGAGGGAAAGCAGCACGTCCTCGACGCATTCGCGGTCCGAGCAGTCGCGCTCGAAGGTAGTCTCCGCGCTCATGGAGCGCGGACCCTGGTCCGACGAGGTCATCATGCCCGAGTCCCGCCCGCGGGCCGCGCCGTAGAGGAAGGCCCCGCCGGCCTTGCCGAAGAGGGACGCGAGGCGGGCCTCGCTGAACGAGGCGAGCTCCGCGACGGATCGGATGCCGAGCTCGCGGAAGCGCTCCTGGGTTTTCTCCCCCGCGCCCCAGAGCTTAGCCAGGGGCAGCTCGAGCATGAAGGCCTCCGTGCCTTCTGGATGCACGACTACGAGCCCATTCGGCTTGCGTAGCCCCGAGGCGATCTTGGCGACGTAATGATTGGGCGCTATGCCGATGGATATGCTGAGGCCCGTCGCGGAGGCTACCTTCGCCTTCAATAACGCGGCGGCGTCCACGGGCGGCCCCCATAGCCGCTCGGTCCCGGTCATGTCGAGGAAGGCCTCGTCGATGGACACGCGCTGCACCTCCGGCGTAAACGAGGAGAAGACGTCCATGACCGCGGCGGAGAGCTCGGAGTAGCGCTCTATGCGCGGCACGAGATAGATCCCCTGGGGACAGCGTCGGAAAGCCTCCGAGATCGGCATGGCCGAGCGTATCCCGAAGGCCCTCGCCTCGTAGGAGCAGGTGGAAACCACCCCCCGATGGCCGGGCAGGGCGCCGACGATGACGGGCTTCCCCCTGATGCTGGGATCGTCGTTCTGCTCGACCGAGGCGAAGAAGGCATCGAGATCGACGTGGAAGATTACCTTGGGCGTCATTTGGGGCCCGAGCCGATGGAGAAGCTCGCCCTCACGGAGAGGCCGTTGTCCGCGAGGGGCGAGAGCGAGGACTGCGCGTATGCGTCGAGCGACGAGAGGTACCGCGACGTTACGACGAGCCGCGATCGGAACGAGGCGGGCACGGTGAGCGAAAGGTCGAGCTCGGGCCCCGGGTTAACCCCCGAGTAGATGATCGCGCTTTTACCGTCGACCGCCACCTTGTATGGAAGGTTGCAATCGTAGATAAGCATCGCCGCCTCGGACTCGAGGGCGATATCGACTCGATAGGGCCGCGTCGCGAAACGGATCGCAACGGACTCGTCGACGCGGTCGAGGAAGGGGCTCGACTTCTCGGTCATGCCGATCCTCACCTCGTTGTCAGCGCCCTTCAGGTAGGCCCTATCGCCGAGGGAATCGTACTCGAGCCGCGCCCCGCCGCGCTCGATGTAGCCCTTCCCGAGCCTTCTCCGGCCCGAGAGCTCCAGCTGGAATTCTCCCGCGTCCTGGTCTATCGCCTCGGATACGGCGAGGTCCTTGCGTCGGGGTCCCGATAGAGGGGCCGACAGCCCGGCGTACGCGAGGGCCAGGACCTCGACGGCGATCGCGCAGGCGGCGAAAAAAAAGACCGCCCTTTTTCGGGCGGCCGCGCCGGGGCGGGCGAAGAAAAGCAGGGGGCTCGCGGTGAAGGCGAAAAAGGGGAGAGTCAGCGCGGAGAGCGCGAGGACGCCCAGGTATTCCGGCGCGATGAGCTTCCCGAAGGTGGAGAGCTCCGGACGCGCCGCGAGCTCCGCCGCGATCACCAGGAGGGGCAGGTACATGAGGGCGTAGGCGAGGAGGGTCACCCATCGCCTCCTCGCCGCCAGGGACAGCTCGACGAAGACGAGGGCCCATATGAAATAGAAGGAGGCCGAGAGATCGACCGCCGAGAAGACGAGGGAATCTATCGCGAGGCAGACCAGGGCGGCGAATTCGTAGAAATAGGGGTTGGGCGTGAGGATACGCTTCTCCACGAGATAGGAGAGCATCGATAGGAAGAGCAGGAAGGAGAAGAGTATGCGCGCCGCGGCGAAGATCCGAGGGGAGAGCCTCCACGCCTCGGCCGACCCGAGGGCGGCCGCGTCTAGCCATGCGATGCCCTTCCCCGCGATAAACACGAGGGCGAGGGCTGCGAAGAGCGCCAGGATCTCCGCTGCGATGACGGGCACCCGCCGCAACAGCCGCCGAGAGGCGGACCTGCGGGCGACCGTCGCGATCAAGAAAGAGCTCGCGACGAGGGCGAAGGCAATTACGAGGAAGGCCACGTAGGATCCCTCGCGAAGCGCGACGCTAAGCTTCGCCAGCTGGAAGATGAAATAGTGCCTATCCCAGGTGTCGGCGAAACCACCCCGCTCCTGGTTCGCGAAGGCTCCTACGAAGGTAGCGAACCAGCTCGCAGCGGGCTCACCCATCGCCGCCTCGCCGGCCGCCATCTCGCCCCGCAGCTCGATCGCTGGGATTCCGGCCTCGAGATAAGGGGCGGCGGGGCCGTAATCGCTCGCGAGGGCGAGCCTGTAGGCCTGTAGCCGGTTGGTCTCGATGCCGTAGGCTATGCCCGAGCCCTCCAGCGCCCTGCCCGTCCCCTCGTAATACCAATAGGGCGCGATGACTCCCGAGCCGGCGCCGCGCGCCGTGACTCTCGCCGGGACGTCGTCCATGCTCAGGTAAAGGACCGCGAGGCGCGTCCTGCCCTCCTGCCGAGCTATCCAGGCGCTCGACCCGAGGGCGCTTACCGCGTGGTCGGAGGCCCTGCCCCGCTTCTCCGCCCCGAGAAAGACGAACCTGAGGCTTATCGGACAAACGGCTCCCGCGCGGACCTCGGCCGACAGCCGAGCGGCCTCGTCGAGGGCCAAGGCGATGCCGTAAGCTCCCTCGGCGGACTTCGGCGAGCGGGCCGGCGAGTCCACCCACGTGCTCACGGGCACGATTACAGCGAGTTCGTCCTCGCGGGCGCCTTTCGCCCTCGCCTCCACGATCCGCGAGTTGGAGAAATTCGCGTCCGCGTCGGAGAAGCCGCGCGCCGAGGGCTCCAGGCCGGCCGCCTTCAACTCCCTCTCGATATACGCGAAGGCGGCGGCCTCGCCCTCCGAGCCTTCCGCCCTGGGCCCTAGCGCGGATATCGCCGCGACACGTTCGCCGATGTCCGGCGCGTCGAGGGACGGCGCGACGATGGGTGACGCCGCGGGGCCGGGGGCCGCGTAGAGGGCCGACGCGAGGAGCAAGGCAGACGCGGCCAGGCGATGTTTTCCCACGCTTCGAGCATAGGAAGGGGCCGAGGACTTCGTCAATACTGTTTACCTCGTGCCGATAATGACATATACTGCTCGGAACGAAGGGCGAGGGCATGCAGGAGAGGAAAAGCGTCATCGATCTGCCGGTTAAGCTCGTGCTCACCGAGGAAGGGACGTCCTTCTTCATCCGCAAGGGCAAGAACCTCAAGAAATTCAAGCTGGCCGACAACGTAGAGGAATACGGGATAGTGCTCGATACCTTTACCCCGGCTTCGCTGCAGCGCATGATGCTCGTCGATTATGTCTCGAAGGTCGAGATATCCAAGAGCGAGTTCATGTCCACCCGCCAAGAGATAATGGATCTCTCAAAGCTCGTGGTCTATTCGATGCTCTACCGGCAGTACGACGCGTATATATTCGCGCGCGTGCTCGCGAGCGACGTCATCAAGAAATGGAACCGGCTCAATCCCGCCAACATCATCGACGACAGGACCAAGATAAACGACACATTCCTGCAGAACGTCCTCAAGGAGAAGGAGAAGGACCTCCTCGAGATCAAGCAGGAGATACTGGCCCCCATGTACGCCTACATCAGCAAGAACTCCTCCCTACTGCCCGAGGAGAAGAACGTCCAGCTGCTCCTGTCGGAGAAATTCCTCAATAACCTGCGCCCCTTCACCTGGTTCATCATCGCCAAGTTCAAGGGCTCCGACGGCTACGATCTCCTGATCAAGGACGTCAGGACCTCCCTGGCGGAGTACATGGAGAAGTCCAAGATCGCGGAGTACGTCTCCCTTATGGTGATAGAGCTCGCGATGAACGCGGAGAATTCCAACCTGAAGCGCGAGGCGAAGGCCATCTTCAAGGGCGCGGTCGACATGAACGCGGTGCTCTTCGACCCGAACATCCGGAGGCAGGTGATAGAGTCCCTCGAGCGCAAGGGCGAGCTCGTCTACCTCTCGTGGAAGATGGGCTCGAGGGGCGTCAGCGTGGGCATGCAGGGCAGGCTTCAGATAACGCTCTACAACAAGGAATCCGAGTACCAGACGGTCAAGGAGACCTTCGAGGACCGCAAGAGCGCCGATCTGAAGAAGAAGAGCCTGCAAGACTTCTACAAGCAGCTCCCCGAGGGCGAGGCGAACACCGAGCTCGGCCTATACTACCTGTCCTATCTCTCCGAGGCCTGCGAGAAGGTCAACGTGAAGTTCGAGTCCCTGGTCAACCAGATGACGGGCTCGGACCTCACCGTGATTACGCTCGCCTTGAGCCTATAGACCCGAGGGCGATCCAGCCGGCCGGCTCGCCCTATTAGCGATATTTTAATTACGCGGTGGAAGCGGGCTCTCGGGAGGGCTCCATTCCTTGACAGGGAATGGCCTTTCCTATATTTTTATTGGCAGCCATCATTTTCAATCGATATACGGAGGAATACACTTTATGGCAAAGGCAAAGTTCGTCTACCAGTTCGGGGCCGGGGTCGCCGAGACCGCCGTCACAAGCAAGGACATCCTCGGCGGCAAGGGCTCGGGCCTCATGGAAATGACCAAGATCGGCCTCCCCGTCCCCGCCGGATTCACGATCGGCATCCCCGCCTGCGAGGAATACTACAAGGCCAAGCGCAAGCTGCCCAAGGCGATCGTCGACGAGATCAAGCTCGCCCTGGCCAAGCTCGAGAAGACCACCGGCAAGAAGCTCGGCGATCCCAAGGATCCCCTCCTCGTCTCCGTCCGCTCCGGCGCCGCCCGCTCGATGCCCGGCATGCTCGAGACGATCCTCAACCTAGGCCTCAACGACAAGTCCGTCGAGGGCCTCGCCGCCAAGACCGGCAATCCCCGGTTCGCCTACGACAGCTACCGCCGCTTCATCCAGATGTACTCCACGACCGCCATGGGCCTCTCCAAGGAGCCCATGGAGGAGATGCTTTCCCACATGAAGAAGTCGCTCGCCCTCAAGAACGACACCGACCTCTCGGCCGACAACCTCAAGAAGCTCTGCGCCGACTTCAAGGATTTCTACAAGTCCAAGAAGGGCCAGGCCTTTCCCCAGGACCCCGTCGAGCAGCTCTGGGGCGCCATCGACGCCGTCTTCGACTCCTGGGAGGCCGATAAGTCCGTGACCTATCGCCGAGTCGAGAAGATCACCGACCTCAAGGGCACGGCCGTCAACGTCGTCCAGATGGTCTTCGGCAACAAGGGCGACAGCTCCGGCACGGGCGTCTGCTTCACCCGCGACCCCAACTCCGGCGAGAACGTCTTCTACGGCGACTGCCTCATCAACGCCCAGGGCGAGGACGTCGTGGCCGGCATCCGAACCCCCCTGAAGCTCATCGAGCTCGAGACCAAGCTGCCCAAGGCCTACAAGCAGCTCTGCCAGGTCCGCAAGACCCTCGAGAAGAACTTCAAGGAGATGCAGGACCTCGAGTTCACGATCGAGGACGAGAAGCTCTACATGCTCCAGTGCCGCACCGGCAAGCGCCTCCCCTCAGCCGCCTTCAAGATCGCCGTCGACATGGTCGGCGAAGGCCTCATCACCAAGGCCGAGGCCATCGCCCGTATCACCCCCGAGCAGATCGAGGGCGTCTTCTACCCGATCATCGACGTAGCCGCCGTCGGCCCCGCCAGGCTCAAGGAGCTCAAGGTCGCCACGGGCATCGACGCCGTTCCCGGCGCCGCCGCCGGCAAGCTCTGCTTCAACGCGGCCGACGCCGAGGAAGAGACCAAGAAGGGCGTCAAGGTCATCCTCATCCGCCGCGAGACCAGCCCCGAGGACGTCGGCGGCATGTTCGCGGCCCAGGGCATCCTGACCGCCACGGGCGGCAAAACCTCCCACGCGGCGGTCGTCGCGCGCGGCTGGGGCAAGTGCTGCATTGTCGGCTGCGACGGCCTCGACATCGACGACAAGGCCAAGACCGTCAAGGTCGGGGGCAAGACCCTCAGGCAGGGCGACGAGGTGACCCTGAACGGCACCACCGGAGAGGTCTTCCTCACCTCCCTTCCCCTCAAGAAGCCCGAGCAGACCAAGGAGTTCAAGACTCTCCTCGGCTGGTGCGACGAGATCCGCACGCTTAAGGTCAGGACGAACGCCGACACACCGCACGACGCCCAGAAGGCCGTCGAGCTCGGCGCCGAGGGCATCGGCCTCTGCCGCACCGAGCACATGTTCTTCAAGGACTTCAAGAATCCCGCGGATTCCGAGAAGCGCCAGCTCGCCATCCAGGAGATGATCATCGCCGACGACCTCGATTCGAGGAAGAAAGCCCTCGCCAAGCTCCTCCCCTTCCAGTGCGAGGATTTCAAGGGCATCTTCAAGGCCATGGACGGCAAGCCCGTCACCATCCGCCTCATCGATCCCCCCCTCCACGAGTTCACCCCCAAGGACGACGCCGGCGTCAACAAGCTCGCCAAGATCACCGGCATGAGCGCCGACAAGATCAGGGCGCGCTGCGACCAGCTCCACGAATCCAACCCGATGCTCGGCCATCGCGGCTGCCGCCTCACGATCACCTATCCCGAGATCCTCGACATGCAGGTGACGGCCATAATCGAGGCCGCCGTCGAAGAAGCCAAGGCGGGCGTCAAGGTCCTGCCCGAGATCATGATTCCCCTCGTCATCGACCGCAAGGAGCTCAAGATCCTCGTCGACCAGACCAGGGGCGTCGCCGACGCCATCATCAAGAAGGCCGGTTCCAAGGTGACGTACATGGTAGGCACGATGATCGAGATCCCGCGCGCCGCCCTTCTCGCCGACCAGATCGCCGAGGTCGCCGAGTTCTTCTCCTTCGGGACCAACGACCTCACCCAGATGACCCTCGGCCTCTCCCGCGACGACGCGGGCCGCTTCCTCCCCGATTACGTGATGTCCGAGAAGGAGGGAGGGAAGGCGATCTTCGCCGACGACCCCTTCGTCAGCATCGATCAGAGCGGCGTCGGCCAGCTCGTCAAGATGGGCATCGAGAGGGGACGCTCCACCCGCAAGAACCTCAAGGTCGGCATCTGCGGTGAGCACGGCGGAGAGTCCAAGTCCGTCAAGTTCTGCCACGCGGCCGGCATGAACTACGTGTCCTGCTCCCCCTTCCGCGTGCCCATCGCCCGCCTCGCGGCCGCCCAGGCTGTGATCGCGGACAAGATCGTGGCCAAGGCTGCCGCCGACGTGGTCAAGGCCAAGGCGGCGAAGAGCGCCGCCAGGAAGGCCGGCGCCTCCAAGGCCAAGCCCGCCGCCAAGGCCGAGAAGAAGGCCGCTCCCAAGAAGGCGGTCGCCAAGGCTGTCGCCAAGAAGCCGGTAGCGAAGAAGCCCGCGGCCAAGGCCAAGAAGTAAGGCAATCCGCGGTCGCGAGACCGCAAAGGCCGCGCGGATTTACCGCGCGGCCTTTTTATTTGCCGAGGAGTGCGGCAGCCACCGCCCCAGCCGCGAGGAGAAGCTTTAAAATGTCGACGGCCAGCAAGCCGCTATTCGCGCAGAACGGATGCTTGCCGCCGGCCGCATACTCGATCGCCCTCGCGCCGCAGCCAATCGCCATCGCGCCCAAGGCGAGTTGTGCATACCACGTATCGCCTTTTTTTCCGAGTTCGAGCGCCCCCACGCCGAGGCCGAAAGCGATGTCCGTAGCGGAGTAAGCGACATTGGAGGCGGTCATCCAGGAGGAAGGCCCCGCGCCGTCCCTCATACCGACCAGGAGAGCGCCTGCTTCCCCCGCGCTAATGATGGAAGCGCAGAGCTCTAGCCCGCCCGGGGACCCTAGTCCCAATTCATCTCCTTCCTCGAGCACTCCAGGGCGAGGGGCGATGAAGTCAGGGCGGCGGCCCACGACCTTGTATGGGAGGATCAAGCAGGCCTGTGCAATTACCCGGGGCCGCGGCCCCTGCTCGGAGGCTGGGCGCCCGCCTGGGCAGTAGATCCGATCATCAAGCTCCTCCTGCTCTCGTGGAATGCCGGGGCCAAGCGTATGCGCATACGGAGCTTCGAGCAGGTAGTCGCCTCACTCGGGCTCGCTAGTCCGCGCTACTTTTACCCGGACATGGGGGCGGTTTCTTCGGCCATCGAGAACTTCCGCCCCGACGCCCTCGTAGCTGGCCGGCATTCGGCCCTCCTGGCCGGAAAATCGAAGCGCCTGCCCGTCGTGGCAGTCCTGGACAAGCCTCAACTCCCTTCCTTCGCCTCGTCGCCCGAGCGCACCCGAAGGCTCCGCGCTTCCCTCTCGCGGCGTGGCCTGGGCGACTTCGAGAGCATCCTGGATATCGCCTATCGTGCCGACCTGATCGTCGTGCCGAACCTGAGGGAATTCTCCGATATCGGGCTCGCGAACGCGGTTTATGTTGGGCCATTGGGTGCCGCGAGCTCGAGCGGGAATGCCGCCCGGCGCGGAGCCGCCGTCGCTCGCGACAGCATCCTCTGCTATGATTGCCTCCTCGAAGGCAATCCTCAAATCGCCGTGCCGCGCGAGCATTTCGAGCGTGCCTCCAACGCGCGCGCGACGGAGGCGGCGGGGGCAGGGCTCGTTTGGGACCCCGCGCTGGGAGACGACGCGTTATGCGAAAGCGTTCGTCGCGCCATCTCCGATCCGGCTTTCGCAGCCAGGGAGGCCGCCCTCGACGCGATCGCCTCGCTCGTAGGGGCCGAAAAGCCGTGAAAAAAGAACTGAGGGGCGAGCGACGGCGCCGGATCGTCGAGACCGCGAGGGCTGCCTTCGCCGCCAGCGGCTTCGGGGCCGTCGGCATGGCCTCGATGGCGAGGGACGCGGGCATGGCGGCGGGGACGCTCTACAACTACTTTCCCTCGAAGGAATCCCTCCTCCTCGCCGTCTTCGAGTTCGAGATAGCCGAGCTCCTCGAGGGGCCGAGGATCGAGGATGGCTTGGCCGGCTGGGCGAGGGCCTCGCTGACGACCTACGCCCGTTTCCCCCGCGAACGCTGGCGCGAGTTCATGGCCGCCTTCTACCGCGGCAGCCCAGAGGACGGCCGGGGTTTCTACTCGACCCAGGCCCCCCTCGTCGCGGCCCTCGACAAGGCCATCGAAGGGCAACGGGGATCGGGATGCCAAGCCGATCCTCGCCTTCGCCGCGTGCTGTTCGCGGTCTTCTACCGGGGCTTCCTGCGCTGGGTCAATGCGGGGCCGGAACTAGAGGGGTTGATCGAAGAGGTATCGGGCGATCTCGAGGCGACGGCGGCCGCGTGGCCCTGCCCCGACAATCCGCGAAAGCTAGGGCGATCGGAGGGAGGGATGG
The DNA here is from genome assembly GCA_025355995.1 of Spirochaetaceae bacterium. Lineage (GTDB taxonomy): Bacteria > Spirochaetota > Spirochaetia > Treponematales > Rectinemataceae > UBA1306. Next base: position 26,300 of record JANXYQ010000011.1, read on the forward strand.
TTAAAAGGCCTTCTTCGAATCGAGGAGTATGGTGACGGGCCCTACATTCGTGTAAGTCACGCGCATCTCGGCCTGGAATACCCCGGTATCGACCCACGGGACGAAAGATTTAAGGCGCCCGACGAAGAGCTCGTAGAGGTGTCGCGCGGCCTCCGGCGGCGCGGCATCCGAATAGGAGGGCCTGCGTCCCTTCCTTGCGTCGGCCAGGAGGGTGAATTGGGAAATGACGAGGGCGGAGCCTCCCTCGTCGACTACCGATCGGTTCATCGCGCCCGCCGCATCCTCGAAGATCCGCAGCATGGCCGCCTTCTCCGCGAGCCAGGTCGCATCCACCTCGGAATCGCCTAACGCGACACCGACGTAGACCAGGATGCCTCGATCCACCGATCCCCGAACGATCCCGTCGACCTCTACGCTCGCGTCCGCGACCCTCTGGACGACCGCTCTCAAGGGGCCTTTTCCGGCGACAGCTGATGTATGGCCGCGCAGTCCATGGAAAGGCCGCCCCTCGCGGAGCGCAATGTCGCTAGTATCTCGAGGGGCCGGTCCATGGGCACTTCGGCGCCGCTGATCCTGGCGGGAACGAGGCCCTCGAGGCGCTTCTTGTCCTGGTAGCCGACGAGGAAATCGAAGGCGATCGCCCCGGCGCCGGCGTCGGGCCTGACGTTGGCGGCCATGCCCTTCCACGCTACCGAGCAGCCGTCGTAGAGCCCGGGATCGGCCTGGGCTTCGGCATAGGACGGGGAATCCCGAATCGTCCTGAAGTCGGGTTGCCCGACGAAGGCTCGAAGCGACTTGACCTTCTCCTTGAGCGAAGGGCTGGCGTTGGAGCCCAGGAGGCGGTTGATCTCGATCATCGCGGCGTTGTCGCGGTAGGCCTGGAAATAATCCTTCGCCAGCTCGAAGGACTTCAAGGCCTGCCTCTCGGTGAGGACGTAGCGGAAGCTACCCCCTGTCTGCACCGGAGAGTCGCGCTCCGACGGGCTCAAGGTGACGGCGGCGACTTCCGGCCTCGCCGCCCTCGGCCTCGAGACGGATTCCAGCAGGGCCGCTCCTAACGGAAGCGCCAGGTATACGGCCGCCGTGGCCGCGAGGACTATCGCAACGGGCAGAGCGAAGCGCGGCATGGGTCGATGCCCGGGGTAAAGACGCTCGATCCGCCCCGTCTCGACGAGGCGGGCCAGCCCTTCGGGGCCCCCGTCCTTACGAAGGACGGCGAGGCAGGCCCGCGCGCGCCGGTCTCCCGGCTTGTCCTCCAGGATGCGGAGATAGTAATCGATCGCTCGCTCGGTCTCCCCCTTCCTGACTGCCAAGGCGGCCAGGGCGAGCATAGTGTCCGGATTCGAGGGAGAGAGCTGCTCGGCGCGCTTCAAATAGGTCGCGGCCCCGCCGGGATCCCCGGCCCTCAGGCAGGACGATCCGAGCAGGTAGTAAAAACGCTGGGATTCCCTATAGATCGGGACCTGCGGCTCGAGGAGGGAGATCAGCTCGGCGAAGCGCCCGCTCGCGAAGAGCCTCTCGGCGCGGTCGAGCGCTGTGCGCGCCATGGCTTTGCCTAATACCCTTTCTTCCGCTCCTCGAGGCGGTCCAGTATCTTCCTCCAGGCGGCGAGCTCGTCGTCGGAGATCGTCCCGCCCTCGGCGACGGCCCTGTCGATGCGCGCGACCAGGTCCCTGACCGCGACCAGGTCGGCCGACATCGATGTCAGCGCGTCCGGAGGGCTCGTCCCCAGGACGGTCGACGCGAAGATCGCGTCGGTGGCGGTCTTCGAGCTGGAGGCGGGATAGCCCCTCTCGTTGAGGCTTCCCATCGCGAAGCTCATGCGCCTCGTCGCGCCGCGGGCGACCGGAGCCGGCTGCCAGAAGAGGGCGATGGCGGAATCGTTGATCGAATAGGGAACGAGCGTGAAATTCCGCTGGGGATTCACGTCGAAGCTCCATGGAGTGTCGGTCAGGCGCTTCCAGTTGGCGATCACCACTTGATCGGGGCGATCCACGCCCGGTCCTGCGAACTGGACCATGAGGCTCGCCCTGTCCCCGGGGGTGGCTACCCAGGCATCCTCGGCGGCGGGCAGGATGGCCGTCTCCTCGGCGATTCGCGGCTTCTTGTCGGTGAAGAAGGGAGTCCCGGACTTCTCGCCGAGCCAGGTGTCGATCAGGTAGCGCAGGCCGAGCGAGTACTCTCGCTCGGAGACGTTCTCGAGCTCCATGGTCACGCGCAGGCCGTCGGCCAGGGCCGAACCCTCGGACTTGGCGAAATCCAGGAGCTGCCTCACGACTATCGAGCTGGAGCGGAATTCTATCCTGACGCCCGTGTCCGTGCGCGCAGCGGTTAGGCGGAATTCGGAGGCGTCGCCGAGCTTGGACAGGCGGCCGTCCGCGCTCAGCGTGATGAAGCTGGTTCGCGGATCCTGGTCGAAGACGAGGGGCTCGTACCGCCCCTTCGCCACGTCAATCAGCTTATAGATCGAAACGCGGGCCGTAGTCTCGTTCACCACGACCTTCACGAGCCCTTCCCTGGCCTCGAGGGCCGAGAGCCCGACGACGCAGGACAGGAGGAGGACGGCCGAGCCGATTATTCGCATCATTTGCTCCCGTCCTTCGGCTGCACCGTGGCGATGCGCTCTATGTAGAAGCCGAGGAGGTCGAGCGCCCTCGCCTTGGCTTCCAACGCTGCGGCCTTGTCGTCCTTGTCCATCGCGGCCGCTCGGGGGCCAGGAGCGGCATTGGCGAGCGGCGAAGGCGCAGCGGCCGCCTGGGCGGCGCTAGCCTGGGCCGCCGCGAGGGAGGCGCGAAGCGCGTCCGCCTCGGCCTGGGCGGACGCGAACTTGGCCTCGCTAGCGGCCAGCCTGGATCCCAGGTCGGCTACCTGGGCGCGAAGGTCGACCAAGGTCTTGTCCTGGTCGCTCGCCGCGCCCCTTTTCGACTCGGATATCTGTTTTTGGTACAAGGCGATAGAGGATTCATACGCCTTTTCGCGGCGCCTGAAATCCTCCACCGACCTGAGCGCTTCCTCGTGGCTCCATGTCAGCAGCTTGAGCAATTCGCGCTGGCGGTATTCCAGGCCGATTAACGAGATCCTGTAGGTGGCGGCTTCCACCTTCACGCTGGAGGGATAACCCTGCGTTATCGCCGTGAACGCCCGCTCGGCCTCCTCGAGGCGGCCGAGGGCGTAGAGGCACTCTCCGCTCCAGTACAGGGCGGAAGGCAGGAGGTCGCTCGACGGGGACGAAGCCGTGAAGGCGGAGAATACCTTGAGGGCGCTCTCGTAGTCGCCCTTGGAATATAGTATGCGCCCTCGCTGGTAGAGGAGGTCGGGTACACGAGGGCTCGTGGGATAGGCCGAGATGAAGGCGTCGATGGACGCTGCCGCGGTGGCCTGGTCCCCCGCGGCCAGGTAGGCGAGGACGGACCAGTACGCCGCCTCGGGCCTCTCGGCGGTCGCCTTGGAGTCGGACATCACCTTGCCGAAAAGGTCGAGAGCCTCGCGGTATTTTTCCTGGCCGAAGAGCTCGACACCGCGATCGAGGCTGGCCTTCGCGCCCGTCGGCGGCGAGGCTTGCTGTGCGTAGGCCTGCGCCCCGACGACCGCCGCAAAGAGGAGCGCGAGGAGAAGGGGCTTGGGTACGTGCATGGGCATATGCCTCCGATCGATTATCGGCTTACCGGGGCTAAAACTCAACGCCGGGCGGCCTTAAAGGCGTCGCGGGCCTTCCGGAGCGCCGCGGCGGGGTCGTCGGCCGAGAAGAACGCGGAACCCATCACGAGGACGTCGGCGCCCGCGCGGGAGGCCAGGGGAATGGTCTCGGCGTTGATGCCGCCGTCCAGTGATATAAGAAAGGATAGGCCGCGCTCGGCGCGTTGAGCGGCGAGGGCCGCGCATTTCTCGAGGCAGGACAGGATAAGGTGCTGCCCGCCCTGGCCGGGATCGACCGTCATGACGAGGACGAGGTCGACGAGGGGCAGCAGCTCGGCGAGGAGGGAGGCGGGAGTAGAGGGGACAATCGCTATTCCCGGTTTCGCCCCCGAGGATCGGATCGTCTCCACGAGCCGGTGGGCGTGGACGCAGGCCTCGAGATGGAAACTCAGGTAATCCGCGCCTGCCGCGGCGAAGGCGGGCACGAGCCTCTCGGGCTCGACGGTCATGAGATGCACGTCGAGGGGAAGCCGAGTATGCGGCTTGAGGTCGGCGGCCATTTTGGGGCCAAAGGTGAGGTTGGGAACGAAGCGCCCGTCCATCACGTCGAAGTGCACCCAATCCGCGCCGGCGGCCTCGATGAGCGCGAGCGCGGAGCGCATATCTGAGAAATCCGCGGAGAGGAGGGAGGGCGCGAGGAGGGGCTCTTCCATGAGGCCGTATAGTATCATACAGGCCCGTCCTTCGCCAAGGTTTCCGCGGCGCGATTCGTGCGGATTTCCTTCTCCAGAAGCGATTTTATGCGCTCAGGCATTGGTTTTACGGCCGCCCCGACGATTGACCAAGGACCGTATCCCGAGATATTATCGAAGCGTTATATCCCTAAGTCGTATACCCGGAAGAGCATGATCGAGCAGGAAAACGTCGCCGTATTTTTGTCGAGCGCATACGAAAGCCTCAAGTGCGTCGACCTGCGCGGTGCGACCGATGCGCTCGAGCGCGCTCTCTCCGTCGACTTCGAGTCTCCCGAAGTCCTCTGGTCGCTCAAGTGCGCCAATTTCTGGTCCGAGCGGGTCGCCCGGATCGAAGCCGCGCCCAATCCCTTCGAGCGGGGAGAAAGCGCGATCGCCCAATGGAAGGCCTTCTCCTCCTTCGCTTCCAAGCTGGAAGGCGATTTCGAGCCCGCCCTCTTCGCCTACAAGAGCTATGCCTTCTCGCTCGCGCTTTCGCATTACGCGTCCCTCCCCCCCGACGAGAAGGAATCGCACGAGGCCGACCTCGCGCTGCGCGTCGGCATCTGCCTCAAGGGCGCGGGCGACTACGACGGGGCGCTGCGATCCCTCGAGGCCGCCGCCCGCGAGAGGAAGGAGGACGCCGAGGTCCTCGCCCAGCTCGCGGACGCCTACGCCCTGCAAGGCGATGAGCGCAGCTCCAAGGCGCTCTTCCGCGAGGCCTTTTTCGTCGCGCCGCAGCGCGTCGACCTGGAGCTCCTCGAATCGGGCCTCATCCGCCGCCTCGCCGCGAGGGTCGCCTCGCTCGGCTACAAGGGGAGCGAGCTCGTCGAGTGGATTCCCGTCTACGGCGCCGTCCTCGGCGTCTTCACCATCAAGCGCGAGCTCAAGGCGGTCGAGGCGGCCAAGCTGCGCCAATCCATCTACCAGCTCGAGAACGAGGCGAAAGAGGGGGGCGACGACAGGGCGTCCCTCGCGCCTCGCCTGATCAACCGCTATTTCTGGCTGATCGACCACTATATCGCGGCCAAGGAAGACAGGGCCAGGATCGACGAGGTCCTGCTCAAGGTCAGGCTGCTCGATCAGTCCATCTATAAGCAGTACACAGCCTAGGAGAGGAGAGCAATATGGCCGAATCGCAGATCGCCCAGAAAATCCAGGAGATGCTCAACGAGGAGAAGTGGACTCGCGCCTCGTTGAGCGCCTATTCGGCGGCCAACCTCAAGGAGCTCGACGCCCTCGCGCAGGAAGCGCTGCGGGAGAAGATAATCGAAGAGGTCAAGGTGCTCTGCGACGAGCACCTCGCCCATACGAAGACGAGCATCATCGCGCTCTACCTGTCGGGCATCTTCGCCCTCATGCGCCAGCAGATCGACGACTCGGCCATGGTCGCGCTGCTCGACCTCTTCGCGGACAACAAGAAGTGGAGCGTCGTCGAGTTCGTCTGCCTGCGCATCCTCGACTACGGCGAGAACCGCACCGCCCTCCGACGCCTCGCCGAGTGCTACGAGAGCGACAGCCGCCCCGAGGACATGTTCGCAATCTGGGAGCGACTGATCCGCGTCGATTACGAGGAAGCGGACATCGTCAAGGCCCTCGCCGAGAAGCGCGAGAAGGAGGGCAAGACCGACGAGGCGGTGGACTTCTACAAGAAGGCGCTCCACCGCTACATAAACAAGGGCCTCACGACCAACGTGAAGGAGATCTGGGCCAAGCTCGTCGAGTACTGCCCGGAGGACATCGACTTCTTCTTCCACGTCCAGCGCAAGATCGCCAAGCAGATTTCCGAGGACAAGGCGGCCGGCCTCCTCCTAGACCTCTTCCGCCACTACAAGGAGAAGGAGGACTGGAACACCGGCCTCGACATCCTCAAGGTCGTGATCGATTACGACGAGAAGAGCCCGTCGCTCCGCAAGGACGTCATCGAGTGCTATAAGGGCAAGTACAAGGACCACTCCCACCTCGACGACTACATCAGGCTCTCCAACATAGCCCAGTCCTACCGCGCGATGCACGAGGCGATGGCCGACTTCGAGAAGCACATCGCCTTCGACGCCGGCAATTTCGTCTATCATAGGACCTGGAACATCGGCCGCATCGCGAGCATCAAAGGCGATGACATCGTAATCGACTTCGCCAAGAGCCGCGGCCACAAAATGTCGCTCAAGATGGCCATAGACAGCCTCACCACCCTCTCCAAGGAGCATATCTGGGTCCTCAAGGCCGTCTGGACCAAGGAGAAGCTCCGCGAAAAGGTGAAGGGCGATCCCGCCTGGGCCCTGCGCATCATCATCAAGAGCTTCGACAACCGGGCCGACCTCAAGCACATCAAGGCCGAGCTCGTCCCTTCCGTCCTCACCGCGAGCGAGTGGAACTCCTGGAGCGCCAAGGCCAGAGAGGTGCTCAAGACCGACTCGATCTTCGGCAACGCGACCGACAACATCGCGGCCTTCATCGTGCGCGACAGGCCCCTCTCCTTCGAGGAGAAGGTCTACAACCAGTTCAAGGCCGAGAAGAACTTCTTCTCCCGCGTCCAATATCTCCGCGACTTCCTCGAGTCCGGCGAACCCGATTCCGAGTTCTTCACGGAGATGCTCGCGTTCTTCACGGGCTTCGTGCGTTCCTACCAGCAGGCCAACGAGACGGTGGTCGCCTCCTACCTCTTCTTGAAGGAGCTCGCCGCCAAGTACAGCCACCTCAAGGGCGCGGCCACCCTCGGATTCGCCGAGCTCTTCGAGGAGATCGAGGATCCCATCTCGATCTACGAGGCGATCAAGGACGCGGAGCTGCGGCGGGCCTTCCTCCTCCATATCAAGAACTTCGTCCCCGACTGGGCCGATATCTACGTGAAGCTCTTCCCGTATTCGCTCAACGCGCCCATGCTCGAGGTATTGAAGGCGGGGGGCTACGACGAGAAGCTCAGGCGCATGGTCCTCGACATCGTCGAGAACTACCGCGACCACCGCGAGGCCTTTATCTGGGTGGTCAAGAACCTCAAGGACGAGACCTGGTTCACGAGTCTGGGCCTCTCCTACGAGAAGATCATGATCACCCTCGTCCACATACTCGACCTCACCTTCAAGGAGATCGACAGCCATCGGGACACTACCGAGAACCGCAAGATCAACAAGCAAGTGCAGGCGATACTCTTCAAGGACTCGGCCCTCGAGGCCTTCCTCATGGAGTCGAAGGCGGAGACCATTGAGCGCGTCTACACGCTCGTCGGCGACGTCAAGGACCTCGACCCCGCGCTCAAGCTGTCCCTCCGGCGCAAGATCATGGAGAAGTTCCCCGAATTCCACTTCGGCGGAGAAGAAGAGAAGATGGTCGTCTCGCGCGGGCTCATGGTCACTTCCGACAAGTACAGCGAGAAGCAGGACCTCCTGGCCGAGATCCTCAATATCGAGGTGCCGACCAACCAGAAGGAGATCGCCTACGCGCTCTCCCTGGGCGACCTCCGCGAGAACGCCGAGTACAAGGCCGCGAAGGAGAAGCAGGACGAGCTCAACTCCAAGGTCGCGAAGCTCAAGAACGAGATCGAGCGCGCGCAGATCTTCGACAAGTCCTCCGTCTCCGTGAACAAGGTATCCTTCGGGACGATCGTGAAGCTCACGAACGAGATCTCCGGCGAGCCGGAAGCCTACACGATCCTGGGACCATGGGAATCCGACCCCTCGAACAACGTCATCTCCTACCTTTCGCCCCTCGGCAAGAAGCTCCTCAACCACAAGCCCGGAGAGCACCTGAGCTTCCTAATCCACGAGCGCAAGTTCCAATACAAGGTCGAGCAGATCGAGGCCGCCAAGCTCTGACGCATTCGAAGCCCGAAGGAGTAAAAAAATGGCGAAAAGACATTTCGCGGCCGCGGCCGCATTAGCACTCGCGCTCGCGGCCGCCCTCCCGGCCGCCGTCCCGGCCGCCGTCCCGGCGAAGGCCGCGCCGGCACCCGCCCAGGCTCGGCCCGAGGGCGAATCGGACGCCGCCGACGTCATCGTCCTCCTCGACGTCTCGCAGAGCGCCCTGCCCTATTTCCAGGACGTCACCGATTACGTCGTGTCGTCGGTGGTAAAGGACTACCTGCGTTACGGCGATACCTTCCACCTGCTCAGCTTCGGAGAGACCACGCAATCGGAGATCGCCCAACGCATGTCGAGCGAGGCCGACGTGAAGTCGGTGCTCGGCAGGCTCTACCTCCTATACCCCCTCGCCCGGTACAGCGACCTCGTGGGCGCGCTCGGCTACCTCTACCAGTATACGGCCGACCTCCCCGAGTCGAGGCGCAAGGTGGTCGTCGTCATCACCGACGGAGTCCATAATCCGCCCCCGTCCAGCTCCACCTTCGGGCTGCCCCCCGACAAGGTCCAGGCCGAGATCGAGGCCGCGGCCGCGAGGATCCGCGCCAACGGCTGGCCCGTCAATATCATCAAGCTGCCCTTCCCCAAGCCTGGAGAGCCGGGCGCGCCTTCCTCCGGGAGCGCCGAGGCGCAGGGCAAGTCCTATATCGAATCGGTCGCCAAGGCCCTCGGCGCGGAAGTCTCCGAGTTCTCGCGCGACGGAAAGGCCGACATCGCGAGGAAGAGCCTTGCCCTCCCCTCCGCGGCATTCCCCGGCCCCCTCGGCAAGAAGGACTACTCCTTCTCCTTCCCCCTCAAGCTGAGCAACGGTTCGGATTCGCCCGTCGGGCTCGAGCTGGACCGGGTCCGGCTAGGCGACGCCGACATCTTGACCAAGAAAGCCTTCCTTACCCTCCAGAGCGGCAGGACGGGCACCCTGGACGTCCCCGTCCTCATACCCGATTCCGTGCCGCAAGGGGAGGCCAAGCTCGAGGTCAGGCTGCACTTCGCCAACGGCGTCCGGGTCAGCCCGGATACCGGCTTGCTCGACCTCACGCTCGCGCGCAACCCTATCGCGGCCCTCCTGCGCTCGGGCGCCCGAATAGCCCTCTTCGCCGTCGTCCTAGTCCTCGGCCTGGCGTCCATGCTCGGCATCGTGCTGATGCTCAGGCGCATGCCGAGGGCCGCCGAGGCCCCTATCGCCGCGGCCGTACTGGAGGCGGAGGCCTCCTCGGCTACCTCGTCCACCGCCGCCCGCGGCGCCAAGGCCGCCCTCGGAGCGGCCGCCGCTAGCTCATCCGCGAGCGAGGGCGAGCGCTCCGCCTCGGCAACGGCCTCGGCCAAGGAAATTGCGGCCGGCAGGAGGGAGGAAGCGGCGCGTTCCGCCGCCCTCCTCGCGGAGGCCGCGAGGGCCTCGAAGGAAAGCTCCTCGGCGAGGGCCCTGGCCGCGTCGGCGGGCGAAGCCGCTCCCGGGACCCCGCCCCCTCGCGGACGGGGAGTCTTCAGTCGCTCGAAGGATACGAGGGAGGCCTCTGTCGAAGGGAGCGCCGCCGCCCTGGTCGCCCAGAACAAGGCGGAGGCGGAGCGTAGGGTGGCCATCCTCGCCGAGGCTTCCGGCCGACGCACGCCGGCGGCCCGCCCCTCGAGCGAATCGGAGGCCAAGGCGCGAGCTACCGCCGCCGCCTACGCCCCCCGGGTCGTCAAGCCCGGCACGCTCGATGTCGAGCTCCGCGTCTCCGATCAGAATCCCCATATCGGCGCGCGCAACGTCAATAAGCTGTCCGCGGGAGGATCTAAATCCGTGGGCGGGGGCGCTAGCGACTTCCTCGTCTTCCTCGTCAACGTGCCGAGAAGGTCGGCCGAGCTCCACTTCGACGGGGAGAAGCTGACCTTCGTCCCGCTGCGGCCCGAGCTCTTCCCCGAGCTCCAAGGTCCCCTGGAGGACTGCCTCGGGAAGGACATCCCGATGATCTCGAGGTCCGGATATCCGCTCAGTCTGCGCTTCTCGGTCTACGAGAAGCCTGCCGACACGATCAACAGGCTGCTGCACTGCATCGATACCGCCGGAGTGATACAAGCCTAAGGGAAGAAGAGAAACCAAGGGATTCCCTCGAAGGGACGCGAAGTAGCGCCAAATAGTAATGGGAATTCGCGTATAGTCCCTTCGCGTCCCTTCTCGTAGCTTCGCGGTACTCTTCGCTCGTCAATATGTCTTCAACGCGTCGGCGGCGCGCTTCTTGATCATATCCGAGGGATCGTCCGCGGCGAGGCGCTCGAGGTCGGCCTTCAGGTCCTGGGATCTGTTCTTTCGCGCCCATTCTATGCCGGCGACTCGAATCAGGTACTCCTTGTCCGATAGAAGCACGCGCGCCAGGGATCCTATGCCGGGAGCCTTGTCGGCGTTGGCGACCTCTCGCGCGAGGGCGGTATAGAAGCTCCTCTCCTTCTCGGCAGCCTGGGCGACCAAGAGCCTTTCGAGCGCCTGTCGCGAACCTTCCGGATCGTAGCGCGACAGCAGGCCGAAGCAGAGGGTCCTGAGCGTCAAATCCTCTTTCGGGTCCTCGAGCCTCTCCCGCAGGAAGGAGAAGGAATCCCCGCCTAGTATGGCCAGGGACCGGCAAGCCTCGGACCTCACGGCCTTCTCGGGGTCGCTCTGCGCCTTGTACTTCAGGAAGGGCAGGGCCTGGACCACCCGGCCTGACGCCGCGGCCTTGCATGCCGCTATGCGGGCGTTCGCGAAGGAATCCCTCAGGGCCTCCGCGATAGCCCCTCTGGCCGCATCGCCGGGCGCGCCCGTGCCGTCCGCGAAGGAACCGAGCGCCCCTATAGCCGAAGTGCGGACGTTCGGGTCGGCGTCGTTGGCTGCCTTGACGAGGGACTCGACCGAGGAGCCGTCCTTGATCTTGGCCAAGGAGGCGCAGGCGAACATCCTCGCAGCCTTTCCTGCCGTCGTATCCCGCACGAGCTTTCCGAGGCGCTCCGCCGCCTTGGCGGAGCCGATGTCGCCCAGGGCCTTGATGGCTTCTTCCTTCAGCGCCGGCGTGGCCGAGTCGCCGTCGAACCAGCCGAGGAGGAGGTCCTCCTCCGCCGCCCCGCCCGCCCTTCCCATGAGGCGCACGAGGGAAGGCAGGAGCTTCTTGTTGTCCTCTTTGATGATCGGGTCCGAGAGCCGGAGGGCTTCCTTCGACCTGATGGCCGCCAAATAGGACAGGGCCGTCCCTACGAGATCCGCGTCCTCGTTGTCCCTATTGTCCAGGAGCGCGAGGGCGAGCTTCTCGGCCCCTTGCCACTCGAGGGAGGCGAAGAAATCCAGGATCGCCGCCCGGAGCTTGGGGCTCCGCGAATTTTTGAGGAGGGCCGCGAGCTCGTCGTTATATTTCCCATCCTTCTCGGCGGTCAGGTCTTTGACGAGATCTCCGATCTCCGCGTCTATGCCGTAGCGTATCGTATCCCGCCTCTGCGCCAAGGCCCGCGCCGCGGGGTCGACCGCCGCCTCGGCGCCCTTGGCCGCGGAATCGGCGACTACCTGAGCCCAGGCGCCGGGGACGGGGACGGCGCATAGCGCGAGGGCTAGCGCCGCGCCCGCTAGGGCGCGAGCTCGGGCGTTCACCGGCCTATTCCTTGCTTCCGGTATAGGTCGCGAGGAAGCCGCGCTTGAAGCCGGCGAAATCGCCGCGCCGTATGCTCGCCCGTATCTGGGCGACGAGGTCGTGGAGGAAGTAGAGATTGTGGTAGGTCGCAAGCATCGCATAGAGGATCTCCTCGCACTTGTACAGGTGCCTGAGGTAGGAGCGGCTGTTGCCGCCGTGGCCGTCTCGGCCACGGCAGACGCGGCAGCCGCACTCCGGGTCGAGGGGGCCGAAATCCCTCTCGTAGACGGCCTTCTTTATCGCTATCGGCCCGCGGGAAGTAAATATTAGCCCGTTGCGAGCCGTCCGCGTCGGAAAGACGCAATCGAAAATGTCGATGCCGTTCTCGACCGCCTCGAGGATGTAGTCGGGCGTGCCGATGCCCATCAGGTAGCGTGGCTTGTCCTCGGGCAGGAGGGCCGCCGTGTAGGCGAGGAATTCGGAGAAGGTCTCGAAGGGCTCCCCGACCGAGAGGCCGCCGATCGCGATTCCCGGGAGGTCGAGCGCAGAGATCTCGGCCGCGCTCCTCGCGCGCAGGTCCTTGTAGAAGTTGCCTTGGACGATGCCGAATAGCTCTCCCGCATATCCCTCGCCCCGCTTGGCCAGCCAGCGCTCCTTGGCCCGGCCCGCCCATCGGGTCGTGAGGTCGGAGGCCTTCCTCGCCTCCCCCGCCTCGGTCTCCCAGGGCGTGCACACGTCGAGCTGCATCTGCACGTCGCTGTTGAAGGCGGTCTGCGCCTCGACGGCCTCCTCGGGGCTTATGAATTTCAGGGCGCCGTCGACGTGCGAGCGGAAGCGGACGCCCTCCTCGCTGAGCTTCCTCAGGGCCGGTAGGGAGAATATCTGGAAGCCGCCCGAGTCTGTGAGGAAGTTGCCGTTCCATCCAGTGAAGCCGTGGAGTCCGCCGGCCTCGCGGATAAGCTCGTGCCCCGGCCTGAGGTAGAGGTGATAGGTATTAGCGAGGATTATCGGGAAGCCTATCTCGGCGAGGGACTCCGGCCCTATGGCCTTCACCGTCGCGTTGGTACCCACGGGCATGAAGGCGGGGGTCTCGAACTCCCCGTGGGGCAGCCTGATCCGTCCAGTCCTCGCCCTAGTCGAAGCATCCGAGGCCTCTTTAGTGAAAATGCCGAGATCCATTGCCGCTCCTATTGGGTTGCGCGAGATGCGATGCGCGTTGTGCGAGGCTCATCAGGTCCGCGCCGTCCTGAAGAGAAGGACGCCGGCCGCTATGAACACGACGAGTGGCGCCCAGGCCCCGAGGCGAGGGTCGATCGCTCCCGTCTTGGCGAGCAGCATCGTTATCATTTGCGCGACGTAGTAGAGCGTCGCGGCTATCAGGCTCGTGAGGAGGCTGGCGAGGAGCACGTTCTTCCGAAACCGCCCGCCGGCGGCGCCCGCGAGGAGCACGACGACCAATGGCGTGAACGCGAAGCTGTAGCGCTTGTTCCTCTCGGCCTGGGCGGCGGCGAAGGGAAGCCCGGCACGCCTCAGGAACGAGACATAGACCCCGAGTTCCGAGGCGGACAGCTCGTTCAAGTCCCTGTTCTGGCTTCGGAAGGCGTCGGGCCTCTCGTCGAGCCGCTCGCTCGTCCAGCTGCCGTACGAGAGGTCGTTCCACGAGCCGTCCAAGGCCCTCTCGAAGCGCCGCACCCGGCCGAAGACCCAACGGGAACCGTCCCAGCGGGCGGTGGCCGCCTCCGTCCTCGCCGCTGGCTCTCCCTTGTCGTCGCGCTCGATCACCGTGACTCCCGAGAGGCTCATGCTCGCGTCGTCGTAGAACTGGACTCGATAGACGATCGCGCCGTCCCTCGCGATGACGGTGACGTCGGGGTTGCTCAGCGAGCTCTTCTGGTTGAGGAGCTGCCGCGAGAGCTCGTTCTTGCTCTTGACCGTCCGCAGGACGACGCCGTCGTCGAAGAAGAAGGATAGCGCGCATAGGGCGAGGGCCGCCGCGAAGAGCGGCGCGGTGAAACGCGCGAGCGAGACGCCGGAGCCGAAGATGACCGTGAGCTCGTTGCCCGCGTACAGCGAGGCGAGGCTGTAGGAGGCCGCGAACAGAAGGGCGATGGGCAGGCCGTTGGAGACCGCCGTCGGCAGGTAAAGGGCCATGACCTTGAGGACGGCCAGCAGGGGGGCCTCTTGCGCGAGGTAGCGCCAAAGGTTCCCGAACAGGTCCACCAGTTCGAGGATGAGGGCGAATAGGCCCAGCGAGGCGCCGAGCGCGGGCAGGAAGATACGCAGGAGGTAGCCCCTCAGAATCCTGGTCTTCGCGCGGCCCATGAACCCTCCCTCACTTGGTCCGCAGCCGCGCCGCCCAGAGCGCCAGCCCGGCGGCCAGGACGACGAGGTTCGGCGCCCAGGTCGACCAGAAGGGCGACCATGAGAGCCTCGTCCCGAAGGTCTGCCCGCCGAGGAGGAGGGCCCAGTAGATGACGGCGATCAGGATGCCCAGGCCGAAGCCCATGGTCCTGCCGGATTTTTTCGCGAGCAGCCCGAGGGGAAAGGCGAGCACGACGAAGAAGAGCGCTCCGAAGGGTATGGAGAATTTCTTGTCGTATTCGAGCCTGTATACCTGGAGGGTCCTGTCGGCAGGCTGGGCGGTCCCGTATGATCGAAGGGTGGCGAGGGCGGGACCGAGCCGCTCGGCCGAGTTGGGCCAGGGGGAAACCCCTCCCGCCTCGGCGTCGTAGGCAGCGGAGAGGGAGGCGCGCGCGAAGGCTATGTCCTCGTCCCGCTTCATCACCCTCACAGCCAGGGCCGAAGCCTTCTCCGCGATGATCTTGGCCAGGTCGACGGAGGGCATGTCCCGGGGGCCAAGGGTCGAGGAATCGGAGCCCTCCTCGCGCATCGAGATCCTGTACTGCATGTTCGAGGCACGGGCCCATTCGAAACGATCCGTCTCGCCCTTCTTCACGGTCTGCTGCCAGACATCCGAGAGCTCGTGCACGACGTCGAGCCGGGCCTCGTCGACCGCGAGGCTCGCCTCCCCTGCGGATATCACCCGCTCGCTGCCCTCCTCGCTCCTATCGAAGATGATGAGGTTCTTGATCTTCGATCCGACCATGTCGCCCGTAACCACGGTTACGTCCTTGTACCTGCGCGAGGACCAGGGCCGGAGCTCCAGCGCGGGCGTGGACGCCACGAGCTTGCGGGAGAGCTTGGTGAATTCGATGCTCCCCCTCGGCAGGAAGTAGTCGTTCATCGCGAAGGACACGAGGGAGAAGGCTAACCCCAGGGCGAGGAAGGGGGCGAAAGCCCGCCGCGGAGGGATGCCCGCGGCCATCACCGCCAGCATCTCGCTGTCCGAGGCCAATCGTCCCGCGGCCATGAGGGCGCCCACGAGCGATGCGAAGGGAAAGGACATGGCGATGACGGAAGGCATCGCGTACACGAGGAGGAGGGCGACGTCCTTGATCGGCGCCTTGCGCGACAGGATGTCCTCGGCCATGAGGAGGATCTGGTTGACGAAGAAGACGGCGAAGAAAAACAGGAAGCATACGAAAAAACCGAAGAGGAATTCCCGGGCGACGTAGCGGGAGACGACCGAGTAATGCGACCTTCCCCTGAATGCCCTCGCGCCGGGAGCCTCGGGCGGAGGAACGCCGATCAGGGCGGCGGCTTCGTCGGCCATCATTTCCCCGTCGAGCCGAAGCCGCCCGCCCCCCGCTCGGTGCTCCCAAGCGAGGGCGACGATTCGAAAACCGCGCGGGAAACGGGCGCGAGGACGAGTTGCGCGATCCTGTCGCCGTCGGCAATCGTCACGGCCGCCTCTCCGAGGTTCACGAGTAGGACCCTCAGCTCGCCCCTGTAGTCCGAGTCGATGGTGCCCGGCGAGTTGAGGCAGGTGATCCCCTTCTCCAGGGCCAGGCCGGAGCGCGGCCGCACCTGAGCCTCGTATCCCGGCGGCAGCTCGATGCGTAGGCCCGTGGGCACGGCCGCCCTCTCCCCGGGAGCGAGCGTGAGGGTATCCCCGATGCGCGCGCGCAGGTCGGCGCCGGCGCTGCCGCCGGTCTTGTACTCGGGCGCGCGGGCTCCCTCCTCGGCCGAGAATCGCACGACCACCTCATCCACGGCGCGCCGCCTTCGCGAGGCCCGGGCGCCCAGTTTCCGAGGGCTTCGCCGCGACGAGCCCGCTGGCCCTGGCCGTGCGCCGACTGAGCGATCCGTAGGCGAATCGCGCCCGTTCCCGGCCCTCGAGGAGCCTCGAGCAGACGGCGTTGAGGTCGCCTTGATCGAGCCTCGCCATGCTGGCGCGAGCCTCGTCGGGCTCCTGGGCGCCCGCGGCACCATCGGCATCCCCGGTGCCGCCGGAGAACAATACTTGGCGCGCGATCCGGCGCATCCGGAAATCGGTGTCCTCGAGGGCCAGGTCGAAGGAGCCCACGAGGCGGCTGACCGCGTCCGCGCTCTCCTCCTCCGTGAGCCCTCCTTCGGCCGCCTCGTCGAGCAGCCTGTCCATCTCGGCGGACAGGGCGGGCAGCTGCGCCTCGGAGACGTTCGCCGAGGCCATCCAGAGGCACTCGGTCCTGGACATGGCGAAGGCGCTATAGACCGAGTAGCAGAGCCCCTTGTCCTCCCTGAGCGACAGGAATAGCCGCGAGCTCGACGCCTCGCCGAGGGCTCCGTTGAAGGCGGCCAAGGCGTAGTAGTCCTCCTCGCTGAAGGGGGAATCGAGCTGGATCGCCTCGTAGAAATGCACCTGCTCCATATCGGCGCGCGAGAAGCCGCGCGTCGCGGAAAAGCGCGGCGCCACGCAGGCCCTCTGGGCGCCCCCCGGCTCGCCGCCCTCCCTCGCCCCGCCTACCGCGCCCGCGTCGGCTCCGCTCGCGAAGGCGAGGCGCGACAGCTCCTCCGCCAGGTCGGCCACGGGCACAGGTCCCGAGGCCGTCACGAGGAGGCTGCGCGGCGAGAATTCCGCCCGATAGAAGCCATAGAGCTCATCGCGCGTTATGCGACGGATGTCCTCGGGCTCGCCAGCGATCTTTCGCGCCAGCGGGTCCGAAGGCCAGATCGAGCCGAGGAACTCGTCGTGCGAGCGCTCCTCGGGATCGTCCCTGGCCGAGAGGATCTCGTTCACGATCACCTCGCGCTCGCGCTCGAAATCCTCAGCCTTGAAAACCGAGTTGAACGCCATGTCGGAGAGGACGTCGAGCGCGAGCCTCCAGCGCGATGCCGGGACCTGGCAGTGGATGCAAATGGAATCCCGGTCGGTGAAGGCGTTGAGGTAGCCGCCGACCCGGTCAATCTCGCGCGATATGGCGGCGGCGCTTCGCCCCGACGTACCCTTGAAGGCCATGTGCTCGACGAAATGCACAAAGCCCCGCTCGCGCGGGGCCTCGTGCCGGGAGCCTATGGGAAACCAGAAGCCCGCCGCGAAGGACCTCGCCCCCTCCGCGGTTTCCGCCGCGAGGGCGGCGCCGCAGGGGAGGCGTAGGGTCGGTATCATCCTATCTCCTCCGGGAATCGTCCCTCCGGGGACCTCTGTCTCCGCGATCGCCCGAACCGTGAGGGCGATCGCCCTGGGGTCGGTCGCCGTAGGAGGGCCTTCGCTCCCCGCGGTCGCCACCCTCATCCCTGTGCTCGGGAGGGGCCGGGACGTTGCCGTTCTCGTCCAGCGCGTCGACGGCCGCCAGGTTGAGCCTGCCGAGCCTGTCGACCTCGAGGAGCTTGACCTTGATCTTGTCGCCCTCGTGCACGACGTCGGTAACCTTCTCGACCCGGGTCTTGGAGAGCCTCGATATATGGCAGAGGCCTTCCTTGCCGGGGAGTATCTCGATGAAGGCGCCGAAGTCCATCACGCGCTTGACGGTGCCCTCGTAGACGGTGCCCGTGATCGGGTCCTCGACGATGCCCATGATGGCTTCCTTGGCGTCGTAGGCCGCCTTGTGGTTGGATCCGTAGATGGTCACCGATCCGTCGTCGTCTACGTTGATCTTGACCTGGAACATCTCGCAGAGGGCCTTGATGTTCTTGCCGCCCGGCCCGATGATCGCGCCGATCTTCTCGACGTCGACCTTGGTCGACACGACCTTGGGAGCGTACTCGGAGATCTCGGCGGAGGGGGTGGAGATGGTCTGCTCCATGATGCCGAGGATGTGCAGCCTTCCCCGCTTGGCCTGGGCGAGCGCCGCCGTGAGGATCTCCGTGGAGACGCCCGCGATCTTGATGTCCATCTGGAAGCCGGTGATGCCGCGCGTGGAGCCCGCGACCTTGAAGTCCATGTCGCCGAGGTGGTCCTCGTCGCCGAGGATGTCGGACAGCACGGCGAAGCGCTTGCCCTCGGTGATGAGGCCCATCGCGATGCCCGCGACCGGCATCTTGAGGGGAACTCCCGCCTGGAGCAGGGACAACGTGCCGGCGCAGACCGTGGCCATAGAGGACGAGCCGTTGGACTCGAGCACCTCGGAGACGACGCGGATGGTGTAGGGGAATTGCTCCTTGGTCGGGAGCACCTCCTCGATCGCGCGGCGGGCGAGGTGCCCGTGGCCGATCTCGCGCCTGCCCGTGCCGAGTCTGCCCACCTCGCCGACCGAGAAGGGCGGGAAGTTGTAGTGGAGCATGAAGCGGTCGCGCCTGTCGCCCTCGATGTCGTCGAGGATCTGTTCGTCGAAGACCGTGCCCAGCGTGGTGATGCCGAGGGCCTGTGTCTCGCCGCGGGTGAACAGGGCCGAGCCGTGCGTGCGCTTGAGTACGTTGATCTCGCAGGCGATGGGGCGGATGTCCTCGGTGCCTCGGCCGTCGACGCGGATGCCCTTGTCGAGTATGCCGCCGCGGAGGATCTCGTACTGCAGATCCTCCATGAGGGCGGCGAAGAGCTTCTTCTGTGTGTCGTCGGTGAATACCTCGGCGAATTTGGCCTTAGTGTCGCTTATTGCGGCCCCGACGGCGGCGTAGCGCTCCTGCTTGACCTTCGTGAAAAGGGCCTTGGACAGGAGGGCGTGAGCGTAGGCGCGAATATCCGCGGCCTTCTGCAGCTCCACCTTGAGCGGGGAGAGGGGGAGCTTCTCCTTGCCGCAGAGCTCGCGGAGCTTGACGATGAGGGCGCAGATCTCGGAGATGGGCTTCTTGGCCACCTCGATAGCGCCCAGCATCTCCTCCTCGGAGGCCTCCGAGGCGTGTCCCTCGACCATCGTTATGCCTTCGGCGGTGCCGGCCACGACGATCTCGAGCTTGGACTTCTTGATCTGGTCCTGTGTCGGGTTGATCACGTAAGCCCCGTCGAAGAGGCAGACGCGGACGCCGGCGATGGGCCCGGCGAAGGGAATGTCGGAGATGTGCACGGCGGCACTGGCGGCGATGAGGCCGATAACGTCCGGGGGCACGACGCCGTCGAAGGAGATGCAGGTCGGGACGACCTGGAGCTCGCGTCCGAAGGACTTGTCGAAGAGAGGCCTCATGGGCCTGTCGATGATGCGCGACACGAGGATCTCGCGGTCCTTCGGCCGGGTCTCCCTCTTGACGAAACCGCCGGGGATCTTGCCCGCGGCGTAGAATTTCTCGTTGTACTCGACGGTGAGGGGCACGAAATCGAGCCCTTCCTTCGCCTCGGCGGAGCAGCAGGCGGTCGCAATGATGGACGTGCCCCCGCAGGTCGCGAAGACGGCGCCGTTGGCCTGCTTGGCCATGCGGCCGGTCTCGAGAATGAGTTCCTCTTCCCCGATCTTACATGTCAGCTTGTGTACCATATTTCCCTTCTTTAGAGTGAACCAACGCAAATAGGCCCGAACCCTGCCGAAGGGTATTTGCCCCTTCGGCGCGGCCGGGCCCTATTATCCGCGCGGCGGACGTCCCTGCGGGAATATCCCCTCGGGGGCCGCAGGGTCGTCGCGCGGATGCTATTTGCGGATACCGAGCTTCTCGATGAGCTCACGATAGCCTGTCAAGTTCGTGCGCTGCATGTACTTGAGCAGGCGACGGCGCTGGCCTACGAGCTTGAGAAGTCCGCGCCTCGAATTGGTGTCCTTCTTATGGACCTTGAAATGCTCGGTGAGCATGGTAATACGCTCGGTAAGCAGGGCGATCTGAGTCTCGGCGGCGCCGGTGTTCTTTTCGCTCTTCCCGTGCTCGAGCACGACCCGGGCCTTGTCCTCTTTGGTCAACGCCATCTTCTCTATCTCCTTCTATCCTCTTGATACCATAGCGACGAGGCGCAGGCTCAGTAGAGCCGGATCCTCGGGGCCCGTGACGGCTTCGCCGGGAAGGACCCAAGCGCCGTCCGAGCCTAGCCTTGCGACGGCGCGCGACTCGCCCGAGCCGGCCGCGCGGACGATCACGGACTCGTAGGCGCCGATCGGTGGACAAGCTTGGCCGCCGATCGGCCTTAGGGCTCCACCCTCCTCGCGTAGGGCGCCCCTCAGGTCTATCTCGTAATGCCGGCCCAGCATGCTGGCCGCGTCCCCCAGCCGCCCCTCGAGGATAGCCTTGCGGATCCTGCTCGAGCTCACGGGATGACCCGACCACTGCACCGCGCCCAACAGCTCGACATCGATCGATCGCTCGGCGCAGAACTCCCGGATACCGCTCGCGTCGGTGTCCAATCTATGCCCGCAGCGGAAATCCGAACCCACCGCGAGGTACCGAAGCTTCCCTCGATCGCTAAGCTCCGTCAGGAAATGCCTCCCAGGCAGTTTACTGAAATCGCCGGAAAAGTCAATGAGCAGGCAGAGCTCGACTCCCATTGAGCCTATGAGGGATAGCCTTTGCTCGAGGGTCGAAAGCTCTCCGTGGAAGGTCGAGGGCGAGAGCAGGCGCTTGGGATTCTCCTTGAACGTGACTACCGCCGAGGCCAGGCCCTCGCGGCCGAGCACGCGGCCTATGAGCTCGCGATGGCCTATATGCAGTCCGTCGAACACGCCTATGGCGGCGGCTAGCGGCGCGCCGGATCCCTGCCGGGAGCCAAGCTCTTCCCAGGCTACTATCTTCATGTGCCGCCGGGCGTCCCCGCGGGAACCGCGTGGGAGGGCATGACCATCCTGTACGCGGGTCCCCCGGCCTCGAGGAGGATGATCCCCAGCAGCGCTCCGTAGGGCCCGAAGACCGCCGCCTCCGAGCCGACGGCGCTCCCTCTTCCGTCCATCGCCGCGAAGTCCTCATGCGCGAGCCTGCCGCCGTTCGCGAAGCGCGCGGCGAGGGCCTCGTCGCCCAGGCGCAGCGTCCGGAGGCCTAGGCTCGAGGCCTCCGCGGGGCCGAAGGCCCGAAGGTCGGTTCGAGGATCGAAGGCATCGGGGCTGACGGCGTCCTCGACCTTATAAGGGCCGATCGAAAGGCGCTCTAGCGCGCGCAAGTGGGATCTCGACCCGCAGGCCAGGGCGATATCGCGGGCGAGGGATCGTATGTAGGTTCCGCTCGAGCAGCGGATTTCGACGAGGGCCTCCCCGTCCGCGTACGACAGGAGCTCCAGGGAATGGATCTGGACGCGCCTCTCCTTGAGTTCGGGCAGCTTTCCCTCCAGCGCGAGCTTGTAGGCCCGCTTGCCCCCCACGTGGACCGCGGAATAGGCGGGAGGCCTTTGCATGATTGGCCCCCTGAATGCGGGCAAGGCCGCCTCGAGGGCGCCGCGCGTCGGGACGGGCGCGACCGCGATCACCTCGCCCTCGGGATCGAGCGTGTCGGTCTCGGAGCCGAAGGCGATGAGCCCGCGGTAGGTCTTCTCCCCCGAGACGACGTAGGACGCGAGCCGCGAATAGGGTCCGGCCAGCACCACAAGTAGCCCGCAGGCGAAGCGGTCCAGGGTTCCGGCGTGGCCGACCTTGCCCGAGGATAGCGCGTGCTTGATTGGGGAGAGGGCCTGGAACGAAGTGATGCCTTCGGGTTTGCGCAGGAGCGCCAGTCCCGAGCGGGGCCGGTTTCCTGCATCCTCGCTCACGAGAATAGTCCCTTCATCCTCTCATTGAGCTCGAAGCCTTCTTTTATGCCCTTGTCGGCTATGAAATGGAGGTGAGGCGTCAGCCTGGTCTTCATCCGCTTGGCCACCTGGGACTGGATGAAGCCGGCGGCGTTGCTGAGCCCTGCCGCGGCGAGCTCGATCGCGTCGTCTCCACCCTCGGCCGGCGATGCGTCGCCGGCAGGGAAGGCCGACACGAAGACCTTGGCTACCGAGAGGTCCCTCGCGGCCTCTACCCTCGTGATCGATATGAATGGCCCCACGCGGGGATCCTTGATCTGCCCGCCGAGGATCAGCGACGCGATCACGTCGCGCAGCTGCTCCTCGACGCGCCTACGCCTTATCTCGTCCACTCTCGCTCCCCGCGCCCGCCTCCGCCTTCGCGGATCCGCCGTCGTACTTGGCGGCCGCGGCGTCTTGCTTGGCGGCGGAGCCCAGCGTGCGGGCGATCTCGATGGTCTCGAACACCTCGAGGATGTCGCCGACCTTGAGGTCGTTGCAGTCCTCGATGCCGATGCCGCACTCGAAGCCCGCGAGTACCTCCCTGGCGTCGTCCT
Source organism: Spirochaetaceae bacterium (assembly GCA_025355995.1). Taxonomy (GTDB): domain Bacteria; phylum Spirochaetota; class Spirochaetia; order Treponematales; family Rectinemataceae; genus UBA1306. The sequence continues at coordinate 48,572 of JANXYQ010000011.1, forward strand.
TGAAGCGCTTGAGCGAGGTCAGCTTGCCGTGGAATATCTCGACGGCCTCGCGGATGACGCGGACCTGGCTGTTGCGCCTGACCGCACCCTCGAGGACGAAGGAGCCCGCGACGATGCCGATCTTCGGCACCTTGTAGATCTCGCGGACCTCAACCTTGCCGATCTCGTTCTCCTTGAGCTCGGGGGCCAGCATGCCCTCCATGGCCTTCCGGATCTCTTCCTCGGCGCGGTAGATGATGTTGTACTTGCGGATGTCGACCTTCTCGCGGTCGGCCAGGAGCTTGGCCGCGGGGCTCGGCCTGACGTTGAAAGCGATCACGATGGCGTCGGAAGTCGAGGCCAGCATGACGTCGTCCTCGGTTATGGCGCCGGCCGCCGCGCGGAGGACGTTGAGCCTGACCTCGGCGGTGGACAGCTTCTCGAGGAGGCCGCGTAGCGCCTCTGCCGAGCCCTGCACGTCGGACTTGATGAGGACCTTCAGCTCCTTGACGTCCCCGGCCTTGATGGTGCTGTAGAGGTTGTCGAGGGTGACCTTCTTTACGTTCTTGCCTTCCTCGTATTTCTTCAGCTCCTGGCGCTTGTCGGAGATCGCGCGGGCGAATTTCTCGTCCACGACCGCCTCGAAAGGATCGCCCGCGTTGGGCATTCCCTCGAAGCCGATCACCTCGACCGGCATGGAAGGAGGAGCCTCTTCTATTCGCTCGCCCTTGTCGTTGAACATGGCCCGGACCTTGCCGGGGAAGATGCCCGCGACGAAGGAGTCGCCGATGTGGAGGGTGCCCCTCTGGGAGATGACCGTCGCTACGATGCCTCGGCCCTGGTCGATGCGCGACTCGATGACCTTGCCCTCGGACCGGCGCGTGGTGCTGGCGGTGAGCTCGAGCACCTCGGCCTGAAGGAGGATGGCGTCCAGCAACTCCGCGATGCCCTGCTTCTTGAGGGCGGAAATCTCGCAGAAGATGTTCGTGCCGCCCCATTCCTCGGGCTGGAGCCCGAGCTCGGAGAGCTGGGTCTTGACCCTGTCGATATTCGCGTCGGGGAGGTCGACCTTGTTGATGGCTACGATTATGGGGACCTTGGCCGCCTTCGCGTGGTCGATGGCCTCGCGGGTCTGGGGCATCACGCCGTCGTTCGCAGCAACGACCAGGACGACGATATCCGTGATATCGGCTCCGCGCGCCCTCATCTTGGTGAAGGCCGCATGGCCCGGCGTGTCGAGGAAGGTGATCTTGCCCTTGGGCGTCTCGACCTGGTACGCGCCGATGTGCTGAGTAATCCCGCCGAACTCGCCCGCGACGACGTCGGTCTTGCGAACCGCGTCGAGGAGCTTGGTCTTTCCGTGGTCGACGTGGCCCATCACCGTGACGATAGGGGCGCGATGGATCAGGTCCTCGGGCTTGTCCGCGGCCTTCTCGATCACGGTCTCGTCGTACAGCGATACTATATGCACGGCGCAGCCGTATTCCTCGGCGAGGATGGTCGCCGTGTCGGCGTCGATCTTCTGGTTGATCGTTGCCATGACGCCGAGGGCCATGAGCTTGGCGATGAGCTCCGCCGGCTTGATGTTCATCTTCTTGGCGAGCTCGGAGACGGAGATGTTCTCCATGATGTCGATCTCTTTCGGGATCGCCATCGCCCGGGCTTCGGCCTTCTTCTTGAGCTGGAGGGCCTTCTCGGCCTCGTCCTCCCGCTTGTTGAACGAAGGCTTGCGCCTGGATATGGGCTTGCGCATGGCCGTCTTGCCGGAGCCGATGACGGGCGGGCCGCCGGGACCCGGCCTTCCGCCGGGACCGCCCCTGTTCGGACCGCCGTAGCCGCCGCCCGGCCTTCCGGGTCCGCTTCCGTAGCCTGGACGCGCGCCGCCGTAGCCGCCGCCCTGTCCTTGGTAGCCGCCGGGACGGGGAGCGCCGCCCTGGTAGCCGCCGGGCCTGGGCGCGCCGCCCTGATAGCCGCCTCCGCCCTGGTATCCGCCCGGACGAGGCGCGCCGTAGCCGCCGCCGCTCGGACCCTGGCCCTGGTATCCGCCGGGACGGGGAGAAGAGCCCTGATAGCCGCCGCCTTGGTAGCCGCCGCTCGGGCGCGGCGCGCCGTAGCCGCCGCCGCTCGGGCCCTGGCCTTGCCCCTGGTAGCCGCCTGAACGGCCTCCGCCTGCCCCGCCGTAGCCGCTCGGGCCCTGGCCCTGATAGCCGCCGGGACGGGGAGAAGAGCCCTGGTAGCCGCTGCCGCCTTGGTATCCGCTCGGCCGCTGGCCCTGGTAACCCGGGCGCGGGCCCGGAGCGCCCTGGCTGGAGCTGGGACCGTATGACCTATCCGTGCTGGGGTATCGGGAATCGCCGTAGCCCGCGGGCCGGGGACCGGAAGGGGCGCCGCCCTGCCCGTAGGTCCTATCCGAGCCGTTGCTCGGCTGCTGAGGCCGGGGAGGAGGCCTGTCGCCGTAGCTCGGGCGAGGGGCCGCCGGCCTTTCGGCGGAAGCGGGCGCAGTGCCCGCGGCGTGGGGAGCCTGGGGCCTGGGACCCTCGGGACGGGCCGCCTCGGGATGCGCGGCTTCGGACTGTACCGCGCCCGCGCGCGGCGCGGTCTCGGCGCTCGGAGCCTCTCCGGCTGGAGCCTCGGCTCGAGGCGCCTCGGACTCGGTCGCCTGGGCGCGCTCCTCGATGGGAGAGCCGCCTTCCTCGTGATGGGCGACGACTCTAGCCTGCGCCTTCTTGACGACTATCTTCTTCTTGACGACGACGACCTTGCGCTTCTCGCCGGAAGCGTCGTGTTCGGCCGACGCAGGGCTACCCGCGCCGGCGGGAGCGGCAGGCACCGCATCGGTGGATTCCTGCGCCGCAGCCTGCGGCCCCGCGAGGGGGCGGGCCTTAGGCTGCTTTATGAGATTCGCCTTCTTCTGCGGATTCTCGGTATTGTCCGTCATACGCTCCCTTTACGCTTCCTGGTCGTCCTCGTACTCGAAACTAAGCTCAACGCCGCAATTCGGGCAGCGCGTCATCTCCGGCGATACGGGGGACCCGCAGTCGGGGCACTCGTAGACGTCGGCTGATTCGGAAGTCGCCTCAGCGGGCTCCTCCCTCTGGTCCTCTACGACCTCGACGTTCTCATCGATGATCGCCTGTATTTTTTCGGCCACCTCCGCCGAGATGCCCTCGACGGCGGCTATTGCCTCTTTGGAT
>JANXYQ010000015.1 GCA_025355995.1 Spirochaetaceae bacterium
TCCATCACGATCATTCGGGACGGCAAAGTGATTGAGACCCTCGACAACGGGACGAGGAAGGTCGACCAGGACCGCATAGTCAAGAGCATGGTCGGCCGCGAGATCGTGGACCGCTTCCCGAAGCGCGAGTCCAGGATCGGCGAGGAAGTGTTCAGGGTCGAGGACTGGAGCGTCTTCCATCCCCAGTACGAGGACCGCCGGGTTATCAACAACGTGTCGCTCAACCTGCGCCGTGGCGAGGTCATCGGCCTCGCGGGGCTCATGGGCGCGGGCCGCACGGAGCTCGCGATGAGCCTGTTCGGCCGTTCCTACGGGAAGGGGCACACGGGCAAGATCTTCAAGGACGGGGTCGAGCTGCACCTGCATTCCGTGAGCGAGTCGATCGCCCACGGCCTGGCGTACCTCACCGAGGACCGCAAGAACTACGGCCTCGTCCTCATCGAGGACATCAAGTCCAACACCTCCCTCGCGAGCCTGCGGAAGGTGAGCAACGGGCAGGTGATCAACCGCGGCCTGGAGAACCAGGCGGCCACCGACATGCAGCAGCAGATGAGGATCCGCTGCACCGGGATCGACCAGGTGGTGGAGAGCCTCTCGGGAGGGAACCAGCAGAAGGTCGTCCTCTCCAAGTGGATCCTGGCAGAGCCGGACATATTGATACTGGACGAGCCGACGCGGGGCATAGACGTCGGCGCCAAGTACGAGATCTACACGATTATCAATCGCCTCGCATCCGAGGGAAAATCGATTATAATGATCTCCTCCGAAATGCCGGAGCTCCTCGGCATGTGCGACAGGATCTACGTCGTGACCGAGGGCGAGATATCCGGGGAGCTCGATCGCGAGCACGCTACCCAGGAGAGCATCATGGGCTGCATAATGAACCACAAGCGAGGAGCTAAGGTATGAGCACGATCGGCCGACTCTTCAAGAACAATATTCGCCAATACGGCATGGTGATCGCCCTCGCCTTCATTATGGGGTTGTTCCAGATCACGACCCAGGGAATCATGTTCAAGCCGATGAACATCACCAACCTGGTTCTGCAGAACAGCTACGTCATGGTGCTGGCGATCGGCATGCTCCTGGTCATCGTCACCGGCGGCATCGACCTCTCGGTCGGCTCCGTCGCGGCCTTCGTCGGCGCGGTCTCCGCGGTGTTCATGGTCGACTACGGCCTCCCCGTCCTCCCCACGATGATCATCGCCCTCCTCATCGGCGCGGCGGTCGGCGCCTTCCACGGCTACTTCATCGCCTTCCTGCGCATCCCCGCCTTCATCGTCACCCTGGCCGGCATGCTCATCTTCCGCGGCTTCACGATGGCCATGCTCCAGGGCCAGACCAAGGCGCCCTTCGAGAAGTCCTTCCAGGCCCTGGCGGCCGGCTACCTGCCCCTGATGGACCTCCGCTGGGGCAAGCTGAACGTCATCGCCCTCGCCGCGGGCGTGCTGGCCTCCATCGTCCTCGCTATCGTGATCCTGCTCTCGCGCCGGACCAAGATGAAGTACCACTTCGAGGTGATGCCCCTCTGGCTCGACATCGCGAAGATCGTCGTCATCATGGCGGGCATCAACTTCCTCACCTACGAATTCGCCGGCTACAACGGTCTCCCCATCATCCTCATCATTCTGGTGGCCCTAATCCTCATCTACACCTTCATCACCCAGCGCACGATCGCGGGCCGCCACATCTACGCCCTGGGCGGCAACGAGAAGGCGGCGAGGCTCTCGGGCGTCAAGACCAACCGGGTCATGTTCTGGGTCTACGTGAACATGGGCGTGCTCGCGGCCGTCGCGGGCCTCATCGTCGCGGGCCGGCTCAACGCCGCCACTCCCAAGGCCGGGACGGGCTTCGAGCTCGACGCGATCGGCGCCTGCTTCATCGGCGGCGCCTCGACATCGGGCGGGATCGGCACCGTGATCGGGACCATCGTCGGAGGCTTCGTGATGGCCGTCCTCAACAACGGCATGTCTATCATGGGCGTCAGCGTCGATTGGCAGCAGTCGATAAAGGGCTTCGTCCTCCTCGCCGCCGTCTGGTTCGACATCTACACGAAGTCCAGGTCGCAGTCGCGGTAGGCTTCCGCGCCAGCGAACGGCATCGAAGCGTCCGGAGCGTCCGCGTGACCCACCGGGCGCTTTTTTTTTGCGGGCGCCGCGCATGGCGGGCCCGGGAAACTTCGATTAGCATTAATACCGCTCGAGGGAGGCGTCGATGGCTGGACTGAGGATGTCGCTTCGCGTGAGGCTACTGTCCGGATTCCTCGGAGTCGCCGCCATCGGCTTGGCCGGCAACGGGATCGGCCTCGCGGGGCTGCTGAGCACCGGCGCCATCGCGTCCGGGCAATATCAACGCGTCACGCTGCCCGCGGCTAGCCTCATGAAGGTGTCTAGCGCTTTCCAGCGGATGGCCACGGGCATTCGCGACGTCATCATCGCGGACAACGATTCGGATCTAGGCAGGGCGGCGTCCTACCTCGACGCCCAGAAGGGCGACATGGAAAGCGCCATGGCCGAATACCTCGGCGGGGCCATCACGGCCAACGACAAAACGCATTTCACGGATTTCCAGGCCAAGCTCGGCATCTATACCCGGAGCATCGATTCGCTCGCGGCTAAGGTCCAGGAGGGCGACAAAACCGGCGCCGGCACCACGCTCAAGGTCCTTCGGGGCCAGGCCGTGGGCCTGCAGACGATCATCGACGGGCTCAACGACGGCATAGGAACCATGGCGGCCTCAGGGGCCAAGATCGCCGCCTCGCGGGTGGGGGGAGCCACCGCGAGCTTCCTCGCCTTCGCTGTCGCGAGCCTGGCCCTGTCTATAGCGTTCGGCCTCTTCATGTCGCGCTCCATCAGCGCCCCGATCCGCGCGATGGTCGCGCTCGCCGGCGCCATCGCGGAAGGCGACCTGACGGGAGAGCTCGACCGGAAGGTCCTGGAGAGGGGCGACGAGGTCGGGGGCCTGGCCTCTGCGATCGCCTCGATGAAGGAAGGCATCCTCGGCAATATCGGGCAGATCAAGACGGTGACGGCCAGCCTCGGCGCGATGGGCGAGGCGCTCGGGCGCAACGCGGTCGCCGCCTCGGGCGCGGCCGCCGAGATCGCGTCGAGCGTCTCCTCGGTCAAGGAGAAGGTGCAAGACCAGGGTTCCGGCGTGACGGAGACCTCGGCGACGATCGAGCAGATACTGAAGAGCATCGGGGGGCTCGACGCCCAAATCGAGGACCAGGTCGAGAGCGTCGGCCGGTCGTCGGCGGCGGTCGAGCAGATGGTCGCGAACATACGCGCGGTCACGGGGAACGTGGAGCTGCTGGGGGCCTCGTTCACCGAGCTCTCGAGCGCCTCCGAGGCGGGCAAGGGCATGATCGAGGACATGAGCTCGCGTATCTCCTCCATCGCCAGCCAGTCGGAGAAGCTGGACGAGGCCAACGGGGTGGTGAGCAACATCGCGACCCAGACCAACCTGCTCGCGATGAACGCGGCGATCGAGGCGGCCCACGCGGGCCAGTTCGGCAAGGGCTTCGCCGTCGTGGCCGACGAGATCCGCAAGCTCGCCGAGATAGCGGCCGAGCAGTCGAAGGAGATCTCCGCGGACATAGGCGGCATCAAGCAGACCATCCAATCGATGGTCCCCTCCTCCGAGGAGACCTCGAGGTCCTTCGCCGAGATCTTGCGCCTCATCGGCGCCCTAGGCTCCATGGAGGCCGAGATAAAGCGGGCCATGAGGGAGCAGAGCGAGGGCTCGCGAGAGGTCCTCGAGGCCATAGAGAGGATCAACTCCGTCACCGCGAGCGTGCGTCGAGGCTCGGCGGAGATCCGGGAAGGGAGCTCCGCCATAGCCGTCGAGATGCGGGACCTGCTCGAAGGCTCGGTGGCGCTCGGTTCGGCGATGGAGCGCATCGAGCGCGTCGCGGCGGGCGTGGAGGGCGTCTCCGAGGACATGCGCTCCATCTCCGGGGAGGCGAGCGGCCAGGTCCGCGCCCTCGTCGAACGCTTGGATTGCTATACGATCCCCGAGGCCTGCGTCGAGCGCTAGGCGCCTCATTTTATGCGGTTTCGCCACAAATAATTATACGAAACCGCTGGTAAGGCTCGCTTCGCGAGCCTTACCGAAGGCCCAGCTCCTTGATCTTCCGCGAGAGGTTGTTCGGCAGCAGCCCGAGGAGCTCGGCCGCGCGCGCCACTGAGCCGTCGGCCTCGGCCAGCGCCGTCGCCACGTAGGCACGCTCGAAGTCGTCCTTGGCTTCGGCGAGGCTCTTCGCCACCGCGGCCGGGGGGCGGGGGACGGCGGCCCTCGGGCCCAAATCCAAGCCCGATAAGTAGGACGCGTCGATCCGGGAGCCCTGCGGAGCGAGCCATAGGGCGCGCTCGAGGAAGGCCCGCAGCTCCCGGACGTTGCCCGGCCAGGGCCTGACCTCGAGGTAATCGAGGGCGCCCTCGCCGAGCTCCGGGGCGAGCGCGCCCATCTGCGCGCGCATGGGGGCCGAGAGGAAGGCCGCGAGGCCGCGTATTTCCCCGCGCCGGTCGGCGAGGGGGGGGAGGGCGACCTGGGCCTGCGCGAGGCGCCAAAACAGGTCTTCCCGGAAGCGCCCGCCCGAGATCTCCTCCCGGAGGTCCCGGTTCGTCGCGGTGACGATGCGAGCGTCGGCGCGGTGGGACGACTCGGCCCCGACGCTCTGTATCTCCCCCGTCTCGACGGCACGGAGCAGCGAAGCTTGCAGGGCGAGGCTGGTCTCCCCGACCTCGTCGAGGAAGAGGGTGCCGCCCGACGCCGCCTCGAAATAGCCCTTCCTGTCGGAGCTCGCCCCCGTGAAGGCCCCCTTGCGCGAGCCGAAGAAGGCGCTCTCCGCGAGCTCATCGGGGACGGCCGCGCAATTGACCGCGACGAAGGGACCCTGGGCCCTCGGGGAGCAAAGGTGGATCCACCGCGCGACGAGCTCCTTGCCCGAACCGGTCGGCCCGGACACGAGAATCGACAGCGGCGACGCGGCCGCCCTCCGCGCGGATTCGAAGGCCTCGGCCAGGGCGGAGCCCTCCTCGACGTAGACGTGCTCGGATAGCCAGGCCTCGCGCAGCGCGTCGAGCCTGCGCAGGGTCTCGGACTCGCGCTCGAGGTTGCGGAGGATGGCTACCAGGCGATCGGTGTCCAGCGGCTTCTCCAGGAAGTCGTAGGCTCCCCTGCGCACGGCGGCGACCGCGTCCTTCACGCTGCCCTTCCCGGACATCATGATGAGCGGCGCCGAGTCGCGGCGCTCGGTCCCGAGGAGGTCGGCGCCGTTCTCGGTCCCGAGGTAGACGTCCACGAGGAGGGCCCCGAAGTTCCCGCTTTCCATGGCCGCCCGGGCAGCCGCGAGGTCCCCAACGCCCAGGGCCTCGTGGCCCGAGAGCCCGAGGAAGGTCACGATGCCCTTGCGGACGTTCTCCTCGTCGTCGACTACGAGCACTCTCATGAGGCCTCCCCCTTCCCCGCCAGCGCCATCGGTATTCGAACGCGGGCGCCGAGCCCGCGGGAGTCGCCCTCGCCCGCCGCGAACAGCTCGAGGCTCCCGCCCTGCGAGGCGAGGATCCTGCGCACTAGGACCAGGCCGAGGCCCGTGCCCGCCTTCTTGGTGCTGACGCGCTCGCGGCCCAGCCTCGGGACGAGGTCGGGATCGATGCCTCGATTCGAGTCGAGGACCAGGACGGTCGCGGTCCCTCCCTCGGCCTCGACCCTGACTTCGATCGAGACGGGCGAGCCTTCGGTCGACCTGGGGCCTTCGCTCGAGGCCTCGATGGAATTGGCGAAGATGTTCCAGAAGGCCTGCTCGAGCAGGCCCCTGTCGGCGGCGACCCTTAATCCCGAAGGGTCGCCTGTGACCGAGACGGACTCGGGCGCGATTATCCTGACCGAGGCTCCGGATCGCTCGGCGCGGCTCGCGAGGGAGGCGAGGAGGGCGAGGAGGTCCGACTCTCCCGAAGCGCCGTAGGCGCCGAGGCCGGCAGGCGCGAGGTCGCGGAAGCGGTCGATCAGGGCGCGGAGCCTCTCGGCCTCGGCCCTGGCGATCTCCAGACTCTCGCGCGCGAGCTCGATCCGTGGCGAGCGTGGCTCGCCGAGGGCCAGCGAGCCGTTTTCCGCGGCGAGGAGGACGGCGGCGAGTGGGTTCTTGAGCTGGTGGGCGAGGAAGGAGGCGACCTCCCTCCAGCCCTCGAGCCGCGCGGCCTCCGCGAGCCTCGACTCCTGCTCGTCGGCCAGGTCGAGGAGCTCGTTCAGCGCGCTCGCCACGGCGTCGAGCTCGGGATCCGAGGAGCGCTCGAAGCGCCTCGACCTGTCGCCCTGGGCGACCACCGCCCCGGCCGCGAGCTCGCCGAGGCCCCTGGTGATGACGCGGGAGAGGAGGAAGAAGGCTAGGGCGGCCGCGACGAGCACGGCCGCGAGTATGGCGGCGACTTCCAGGGCGAGGCGGACCACCGCGTCCTTCCCCATGACGCGCGCCTGGGCGAGCAGGGCGCGAGCCGCGATGAGGGATTCCGCGGCCTCGTCGAGGCGGAGGGCCGGGTCGGCGCCCGCGTCTATCGCGCGCCTGGCCGCCGCGCCGAGCAGGGCCTCGGCCTCGGCCGGAACGCGCCGCGCCGAGTCGAGCCCCACCGCCTCGTAGATCGCGGCGACGCCGACGGCCATCACGGCCAGCCCGATGCAGGCGAAGAGCAGGGCGAAGCGGGCCCTCGTGCGCATCTATCGCCCGCCGCCTGGGCCGCGGCCATAGGCGAGCACGGCGCGGGGCTGGTAGTAGTTCCAGAGGACGGGCGCGTCGTGCCACAGCCCCCGCGCGTCGACGATCCCTATCTCCGCGCGAACGACGATCCGCGCGCCCTCCTGCGCCTCCTCGGCGCGGCAGAGCGCGAGGCCGGACAGCTCCGACGCGAGGGTCCTCGCGGCCTGCGGGTCGACGAGGGCGGCCGTCTTGCCGCCGTCGAAGGCCACTCCGTACTTGCCCGTGCGCAGGTCGTACCAGAGCGCGCGGGTCTCGTCGGCGCCCAGCTCGCGCCCGCCCGAGGCCTCTATCCGGGCGGCGTAGCGGATCGCGACCCGGGTGCCCGCCTCGACGAGCTCGCGGGCGCCCGGGGCGAAGGCGTTGTCCACGCGCGCGCTCACTACCAGCTGCCCTCCCTCGAGGGAGGCCGCGGCGACGAGGCTCGGGTCCGCCTGGCCCGAGGCGAGGCCCAAGCCTATGCCGATCGCGAGGAAGAGCCTGCGCAAGGCGTCGCCCACGGCCGATGGTCCTTATTGGTTGCCCGAGGCGTAGAGGGCGTCGCGCGTGGAGAGGTAGCGCTGGTAGAGCCGCTCCTCGGGCGTCCTCGTGAAGAGCGACGTGATGCTCCCCGCCATGCCCCAGCTCGAGCCTTGCAGGGAGTTGAGGAGGCCGTCGCTCCAGGTCCTGCCCTGCGCGGAATTGATCCCCGCCGTGATGCCGCAGGCGATGATCGGGACGAGGAGGCCGGAGACGAAGGACGTTATGCGACGCTCCTTGCCTCGGTCCGCCTGGTAGCGGAGCACGGAGGCGGCCATGGCCTCCTGGACCTCCGAATCCCTCTCCTCGAAGACGTCCGCGTATATCGCGCGATAGTCCTTGATCGGGACCGAGGAGACGATCGATCCCGAGAGGATCAGGGCGGCGCCCGTGATCCCGAAGCCCAGGGCGAGGTTCTGCTTGAGCTCCGGATCCAGGGGATCGCCGGTGACGTTGCGCGATATCGCGTCGCCTCCGAACCAGGAGAGGGCGGAGCCCGCGAGCGAGACGGCCCCGCCGCTGTAGAGGACGGTCTCGGCTATCGTCTTGCCTCGCCGGGCCTCGGTCATGTAGTTGTCCGCCCACGTCGAGAAGAGGCGATAGGCGATCTGCGGCTTGCCGTCGGAAAACTTGATGGCGGGCAGGCTCTGGCTGAAAGCCATCGCCGAAGATAGGCAGGCGATGACGAGGACAGGTACTATTCTGCGCATAGGAAACCTCCAAAGGATTGTCTGCCCTCTATTAAGCAAGTCCCATGCCACTCCAGGAAAAATTAAGCTGAAAAAATAAAGTCCGGTACAGTATAGGAATAGCTGACCATGCAGATTTCACGGACGGAATCGGCGGCTATCATTTTAGATAGTTCTATCGTCTATGATAGTAGCACGACTACCAGGTACTATCAATTTTGATATGGTCAAAGGCGGAGGGCATATGGAACTGAGGAAAATCGCGAGCTTCCAGGTCGACCACCGGAAAATGGGCAGGGGGATGTTTATCTCGAGGACGGACGGGGACATCGTTACCTACGACATCAGGATGAAGAAACCCAACGCCGACCCTGTCCTGCGGAACGGGGCCCTCCATACGATCGAGCATCTCTTCGCCACCTACGCGCGGAGCTCGGAGCTCTCCGACAAGGTCGTCTACGTCGGCCCGATGGGCTGCCGCACGGGCTTCTATCTGCTCGTCCGCGATCTCCCCCGCGTCCGGGCGATCGGTCTCGCGCGCGCGAGCTTCGCCTTCATCGCCGCCTTCGAGGGGCCGATACCCGGAGCCTCCGAGGCGGAGTGCGGCAACTGGAAGGACCACGACCTCGCCGGCGCCAGGGCCGAGGCGGTTGAATACCTGGGCGTCCTCGAGTCCTGGACCGAGGCGAGGCTGGAGTATCCCTCGTGAGCGCCTCCGATATCCTGAGGGAGGTCGACGCCCTGAACGCGGAGGGCCCCTTCCTTCCCGAGTGGGACTCCCTGGCCGCCTACGAGGTTCCCGACTGGTATAGGGACGCCAAGTTCGGGATATTCGTCCATTGGGGCGTCTATTCGGTCCCCGCCTTCTCGAACGAGTGGTATTCGCGCAACATGTATCAAAAGGGGACGCCCGAGTTCAAGCATCACGTCGCGACCTACGGGAACCAGGACCGTTTCGGCTACAAGGATTTCATCCCGCTATTCAAGGCCGAGAAGTTCGACGCCGACGGGTGGCTCGGCCTCTTCAAGGAGGCGGGGGCGCGCTACGTCGTGCCGGTGGCGGAGCACCACGACGGCTTCGCGATGTACGATTCCTCGCTGACGCGCTGGAACGCCAAGCTGATGGGCCCGAGGCGCGACGTGGTCGGCGAGCTCGCGGCGGCCGCGCGCCGCTCGGGGCTGGAGTTCGGCCTGTCCAGCCACCGGGCCGAGCACTGGTGGTTCATGAACGGCGGCCGCTCCTTTCCCTCCGACGTGCGGGATCCCGCCCTCGCCGACTTCTACGGCCCCGCGACGCCCTGCTCGCCCTCGTCGGAGCCGGGAAGCGCCGAGTGGAAGGGCCTGGACTGGCAGCCCCGACCCTCCGCCGAATACCTGGGCGACTGGCTCGCGCGCTGCGCCGAGCTCGTCGACAGGTACGAGCCCAGCCTCTTCTACTTCGATTGGTGGATCGAGCAGCGCGCCTTCGAGCCCTACCTGCGGAAATTCGCGGCCTATCACTACAACCGCGCCGCCCGGCGCTCGCGGGGGGCCGTCGTCAACTACAAGAACGAGGCCTTCCCCCTCGGGGCGGCGGTCTTCGACGTGGAGCGCGGCAAGCTGCCGGGCATCAATCCCCGTTTCTGGCAGACCGATACCTCCGTCAGCTACAAGTCCTGGTGCCACGTCGCGGACGACGATTTCAGGAGCGCGTCCTCGATCGTGCACGACCTGGTCGACATCGCGAGCAAGAACGGCTGCCTCCTGCTGAACGTTGGCCCCAAGGCGGACGGCTCGATACCCGAGGAGGCGGCGTCCGCCCTCCGCGAGGTAGGCGCCTGGCTCGCCCTGAACGGCGAGGCCATCTACGGAACCCGTCCCTGGTCGGTCTTCGGCGAGGGCGACACCCCCGTCCCCAAGGGCTTCGACGAGAAGGCGCAGCTGCCTTACGGCTGCGAGGACATACGCTTTACGACCAAGGGCGACGCGTTGTACGCCATAGCCCTCGGCTGGCCCCGCGAGGATTGGCTCGTCAAGACGCTCGGCTCCTCCTCCCCCCTCGGAGGGAGGAGGGCGCGCTCGGTATCCCTCCTCGGGAACCGCGAGGCCCTCGCCTGGTCGCAGGGGCCCGAGGGCCTGCGCGTCAAGGCGCCGCCCGCCAAGCCCTGCGGGCACGCCTACGCCTTGAAGATCGAGCTGGAGCGGCCATGAGGCTCGACTACCTCCAGCCCGCCCGCTCCTGGAACGAGGCCCTTCCGCTGGGCGACGGCCGCCTGGGCTGCATGGTCTTCGGCGGGATCGAGGAGGAGCGCCTGGCCTTCAACGAGGAGACCCTCTGGTCGGGCCGCCCCGGCGGCGCCCCCCTGCCCAGGGCCGCGAGGACCCTGCCCCTCCTGCGCGGCCTCCTGGCCCAGGGGCGGCTAGCCGAGGCCGAGGAGGCGGCCTGCGACCTGATGGGCCCCTACACCGAATCCTACCTGCCCATGGGGGTCCTCCGCCTGCGCCTCTGGCACGGCTGCGCCGCCCAGGACTACTCCAGGAGCCTCGACCTCGCCCGCGCGCGCGCCGAGGTCGGCTATCGCGTCGGCTCGGTCCGCTACTCCCGCGCGTCCTTCGTCTCCGCTCCGCGCGGAGCGATGGCGCTGCGGCTCGAGGCCGACAGGCCGGGCATGGTGGATTTCGACGCCTCGATCGAAGGGGCGCTCATGTGCGGGGAATTCCGCGCGGGCGACCGCGTCGGCATCAGGGGCTTCTGCCCCGAGCGCGACGAGCCCAACTACGTGGACTCCGATCGGCCGATCGTCTACGGGAATCCCGCCTCGCCCGGCACGGTCGGCTACGCGGCCCTCCTGTGCGCGCGGATCGAGGGCGGCAGCCTCGAGGTCGGCCCCCGCGGCTTGGTAGTCCGCGGCGCCGACGCGGCGACGCTTTACCTCGCCGCGGCGACCGGCTACGGGGGGCCCCTCGATCCGCCCGGAACAGACCTGGCCGCCCTCTCCTCCCTCCTCGACGAGCGCCTCGATCGGGTGGCCTCGATCCCCTTCGGGGAACTCGCCGACGAGCAGGAGCGCGATCACGCCGGCTTTTTCTCGCGCGTCGGCCTGGAGCTCGGCTGCGCCTCGAGCGGCGCTGCGCGGGAGGCGCCGACCGACGCGCGCATCGCGGGGCACGACCTGAGCCTGGTCCCGCTGCTCTTCCAGTACGGCCGTTATCTGCTGATATCCGGCTGCAGGCCCGGCACCCTGCCCCTAACCCTCCAGGGGATCTGGAACGACAGGGACAGGCCGCCCTGGAGCAGCAACTACACGCTCAACATCAATCTCGAGATGAACTACTGGCCCGCCGAGACCTGCAACCTGGGCGAGCTGCACGAATCCCTCCTGGGCTTCATCGAGAGCCTCGCCGTGCGGGGCGCGGAGACGGCGGCGAGCCTCGGCTGCGGCGGCTGGGCGGCGGGGCACAACAGCGACGGCTGGGCGCACTCGACTCCCGTCGGCGACTCGGGCCACGGGGACCCCAGCTGGGCGACCTGGCCGATGGGCGGAGCCTGGCTCTGCGCCCACCTGTGGGAGCATTGGCTCTTTTCCCGCGACGAGGAATACCTGCGGAGCCGAGCCTGGCCGATCATGAGGGGCGCCGCCCGCTTCGCCCTGGACTGGCTCGTAGAAGGAGACGGCGGCTTGACCACCTCGCCTTCTACCTCGCCGGAGCACAAGTACCTCGGCCCGGACGGGCGCGCCTACGGCCTCGCCGTCGGCAGCGCCATGGACCTGAGCCTGATAGCCGAGCTCTTCGACGATTGCTCCGCCGCCGCGAGGGCGCTCGGCGCCGAGGACGCCCTGGTCTCGGAGATCGCGGCCGCCCGCGCCCGCCTGGCGGGGCCGAAAATAGGCGCCGACGGCCGACTGCAGGAGTGGTCCGCGGACGTCGTCGGGGCGGAGGAGGAGCATCGCCACCTCTCGCATCTCTACGGCGTCTATCCGGGCAGCTCCATCGACCCCGAGGCGGCGCCGGAGCTGTGGCGCGCCGCGCGCGCCTCCCTCGAGGGCAGGGGCGAGGCGGGAACCGGGTGGAGCATCGCGTGGAAGGCCTGCCTCTGGGCGCGCTTCGGCGACGGCGACCGCGCGCTGCGCTTCATCGAGCGATTCTTGAGCCTCGTCTCCGACGGCCCCCGAGATTTCGAGCGGGGCTTTCACCAGGGAGGCGGGGTCTACCCGAACCTCTTCTGCGCCCACCCGCCCTTCCAGATCGACGGCAACATGGGGATAGCCGCCGCTATAGCGGAGCTGCTGCTGCAGTCCCATCGCGGCCGCATCGATCTCCTCCCCGCCCTGCCCGCCGCCTGGGCCGCGGGCAGGGTCTCCGGCCTCCGGGCGCGAGGGGGCTTCGAGCTGGACATCGAGTGGGCGGAGGGCGCCCTTTTGAGCTGCGCCCTGCGGTCCCTCGCCGGGGAGGACTGCCGCTTGGGAGGCGCCGGCTGCCTGCGCGTTTTCAGCGACTGTCCCGGGCCGGGGCGCGGGACCGAGCTCGCCCTCCGCGCCGACGGCAGCTTCCCGACCGAAAGGGGCGGGGAGTACCGGATAGCGGCCCTTAGCCGGCCAGCCTAGGCCCCCGCCTCCAGCGGCAGGGCCTCCCAGAACTCGGGCAGGTATCGCGCCGGCTTCTCGGGCTCGGGCGGCAGGGGCGGGTGCGCCTCCTCCCACTCGGCCCTGCGCTTGCCCTTGAGGAATTTCTCCGCGACGCTGGGGAAGAGCTCGATGAGGAGCTCTTCCTTTTCGTCGATCGCCAGGCTGGCGCCGCCGAACTCTACCAGCGAGGGGTTGGGCTGCTTGCGGTACGCGGAGGTGTCGTAGGGAGTCTCCTCGCGGACGCCGCAGATCTTGAGCCGGAAATCGGGGTCGATGGGCCAGGGAGTCTTGCCGTAGGAACCCCGCACGAGCTCGGCGAAGTTCTTGGAGACGTTCGTGTAATAGGGCTTGCCCAGGGCCAGGTCGACGACGCAATTGACGGCCTGGACGCCCACTATCTGGCTGGTCGGCGTGACGAGGGGGGGCAGGCCGCAGTCCAGCCGCACCTGGGGCACCAGGGCGAGGACCTCCGGGACCTTGTCGTCGAGCTTGGCCTCGTGGAGCTGGGAGAGCATGTTCGTGTACATCCCCCCCGGTATCTGCGCCTTCTGCACGATCGCGTCCGGGTCGGGGTAATGGAAGCGCTTTTCGATCTTCCTGCAGAGCTCTAGCACGCGCTCGGCCTTGGCCGCGCTCGGCTTGCCCGTCGCCGCCTCCAGCGCATGATCGAAGAGGGCCGCGTCCTCCCTCGGGAGCTTGTGCTTCGAGAGGTCGAGGATGGGCGGGTGATTTTCCTTGTATTGGTCGAAGGCCGAGAGCTCGGCCCTGAAGGAGCGCAGCTGGGTGTCGATCGCCGCCACCGTGGCCCTGTCCACTCCCGTGTCGCGGCCCATGCGGTCGGCGAAGAGCTGGATGATCTCGTAGGCGGGCGCGGCCGGCCCGCCCGACCAGGACAGGATTACCGTGTCGACGATGTCGACGCCGGCGACCATCGCCATCAGGATGGAGGCCACGCCGAAGCCGGGCGTGCAGTGCGTGTGCAGGTCGACGGGGAGGCCCGTCTCGGATTTGAGGAGGCGCACGAGCTGGTAGGCGCGCAGCGGCTCTATGAGCCCGGCCATGTCCTTGATGCTGATCATGTCGGCGCCGAGGCCCGCGACGGCCCTGGCCTTCTCGAGGAAGTAGCGGTCGGTGAATATCGCCCCGGGCAGCCTCTTGCCGCGGAGGGCGGAGGCGAGGCGCCTGCCCCTCGAGAAGGGCGGGTCCGTCGTGTAGCAGATGGCGCAATCGGCCGTGCCGCCCGCCTCCTTCACGAAGCGGACGGAGCTCTCCATATTCGCGGGATCGTTGAGGGCGTCGAATATGCGCATGATGTCGACGCCCGAGCGCACGGCGTTCCCGCAGAAGCCCCTGATCACGGAATCCGGGTAGGGGCTGTAGCCGAAGAGGTTGCGGCCGCGGGAGAGGGCGGTAAGCCGGGAGGCTTCGCCTATCTCCGCCTTGATGGACTCGAGGCGCTTCCAGGGATCCTCGTTCAGGTAGCGCATCACGGAGTCGGGGACCGCTCCTCCCCAGACTTCCATCGCGTAGAAGCCCGCCTTCTTATAAAGAGGAAGGACCCTTTCCACCTGGGCCTGGGTCATCCGGGTAGCGAACTGGGACTGCTGCCCGTCGCGAAGGGTCAGGTCGCGGATCCTGAGGGCTGAAGCCATGCCGTCCTCCTTAGTGCATCGAGATCATTCTAGCATTTTACAATCTTCGCGTATATGTCAATCTCCGCCTAGGCGCCCAGGGCGGCCGAGATCGCCTCCGCGTGCTTCTTGACCTTGGCGATCTTGTCGGCGAAGAGCGGTCCCTCGAAGCGGACGGAGGGGCCGGAGATGGCCAGGGCGGCGACGACCTCCCGCCTCGCGTCGAGCACCGGGGCCGCGATGGAGGAGACCCCCTCCTCCCGCTCGCCGAGGCTGACGGTGTAGCCGCCGTGGCGCAGCTCCGCGAGCGCCTCCTCGGTGGTGAAGGGGTCCTGCCGCAACAGTTCCTCGCGCTTCTCGCCCGGCAGGTAGGCGAGGAGGACACGGCCCGCCGCCCCCCTGGTCAGTGGGTGCCGATCGCCTATGTTGATGACGCGCCGCAGGGGCCGCGTGCTCTCGATCCGCTCGACGCAGATCCTCTCGTCGCCCTGGACCACGTACAGGCTCACGCCCTCGTCGTAGATCCGATTCAGGTCGTTCATGAAAGGCAGGGCCACCCTGCGGAGGTCGAGGTTGGAGAAGCCGAGGACGCCCACCTGGGCTATCTTCGGGCCGAGCGAGTAGCGCTGCGACTCCTTGCTCCGAAAAAGATAGCTCCGCCTCTCGAGGGTGGACACCAGGCGCGACGTCGTGCTCATGGACAGGGCGATCCGCTGCGAGATCTCGGTCAGGGACAGCTCGAGCCGTCCGGGCACGAAGCAGTCCAGGATATCCAGGGCCCTGTCGACGGCCCGAACAGAAGTATCTTTATCGGTCACGGCGATTCCGTAGAATGGAATAGAATACCATCAAATGGTACTAATCGAATATTTTATCATTGTCAATAGGAGATTCATTTGGCGATGCCAGGCCCTGCCTCTATTTATTTTTCTAAGCCTATTCTCATGATACCATGATCATGCTAGATTACTAGCCGTCAAGCGTTGTTAGGAAAATAACCAATGTCTTCCATTTTATGGAACTCTATTCCGTCTGATGGAATATCCTAATGAAACATTCTCCGCGTCAACCCGGGTTATCTAGCGGTGAAGGAGAGTCAGTGATGTATACTGAGCACTCGCCATGGAGCGAGCTGAAGGCATGAGCGACCAACCGAAGAAGACGTACATCCTTATCGTGAGGGAGCGGTATTGCAAGGGCTGCACTATCTGCGTGACCTTCTGCCCCAAGCACGTCCTGTCGCTCAGGGGGGGGAAGGTCTGGGCCGAGCACCCCGAGCTCTGCATAGGCTGCAAGATGTGCGAGCTCCGCTGCCCCGACTTCGCCATCGAGGTCCACGAGAAGGGCGAGGAGCTCGGCTCGGGCGTCGACGATATGGACCTGGACCTGCCGCCGGAGGCTCTTCATGACTAGGAACGCCAAGCTCATGCAGGGCAACGAGGCCTGTACGATCGGCGCCCTCGCCGCCGGCCTCGAATTCTACGCGGGCTACCCGATAACGCCCTCGACGGAGATAGCCGAGCTCTGCGCCGAGGAGCTGCCCAAGGTGGGCGGCAAATTCATACAGATGGAGGACGAGATCGGCTCCATCGCCGCCTGCATCGGCGCCTCCCTCGCCGGCAAGAAGGCGATGACCGCGACGAGCGGCCCCGGCTTCTCCCTCATGCAGGAGTGCCTGGGCTACGCCTCCCTCACCGAGGTGCCCCTCGTCATCATCGACGTGCAGCGCATGGGACCGAGCACCGGCATGCCCACCTCCCCCGCCCAGGCCGACCTCATGCAGGCGCGCTGGGGCACCCACGGCGACCATCCCGTCATCGTGCTGGCCCCGGGCAACGTCAAGGAATGCTTCGAGCTCACGTTCAAGGCCTTCGACATAGCCGAGACCTACCGCGTGCCAGTCATCGTCCT
Organism: Spirochaetaceae bacterium; assembly: GCA_025355995.1. GTDB lineage: Bacteria > Spirochaetota > Spirochaetia > Treponematales > Rectinemataceae > UBA1306. The sequence goes on from JANXYQ010000015.1 coordinate 16,106, forward strand.
CACCGACGAGATCATCGGCCACATGCGCGAGAAGGTGATCCTCCCCGACCCGGCCGGACTCAAGCCGCTTCGCCGCGCCGCGCCCGCCTCTCCCGCCGGCTATAAGCCCTACGCCGCCGACCCGGACGGGGGCGTGCCCCTGATGGCCCCCTTCGGCGAGGGCTACCGCTGGCACGTCACGGGGCTCTTCCACGACGAGTCGGGCAGGCCCTCCGGCAAGAGCGAGGTCGCGGACAAGTTGATGCGTCGCCTCGCCCGCAAGGTCGAGAAGGCGGCCCCCCTCATCGAGGAGCACTTCGAGGAGTCCCTGGAGGACGCCGAGATCGTCGTGGTCTCCTTCGGCTCCTCGGCCATGTCCAGCTTGAGCGCCGTGCGCCGCGCCAGGCGCGAGGGCGTGAAGGCGGGGATGCTCAGGCTGAAGACCATGTGGCCCTTCCCGGACGAGCTCGTGGCCCGCGCTGCCTCCAGGGCCAGGCGGGTGATCGTGCCCGAGATGAACCTGGGCCAGCTCGCCCTCGAGGTCGAGCGCGCGGGCTGCGGGGGGGCGCCCGTGACTCGGCTCGGCAAGGTGAACGGCGAGCTCTTCCGCCCCGAGGAAGTCTACGCCTCCATCATGGAGGCGGTAAAATGAGCTCGACCCTAAGCTACTTCCGGCAGGAGAACCTGCCCCACATCTGGTGCCCCGGCTGCGGCCACGGCACCGTGACGGGCTCCCTGATCCGGGCGATCCAGCGCCTCGACCTGGACAAGAACAAGGTCTGCATCGTGTCGGGCATCGGCTGCTCCTCCCGGGCGGTGGGTTACCTCGACTTCGACACCTTGCACACCGCCCATGGGCGCGCCCTCGCTTTCGCCACGGGCATCAAGCTCGCGCGCCCCGAGCTCAAGGTCATCGTGATGACCGGCGACGGGGACTGCACCGCGATCGGCGGCAACCACTTCATTCACGCCGCGCGCCGTAATATAGATATAACAACGATCGTGATGAACAATAACATCTACGGCATGACGAGCGGGCAGTACTCGCCGATGACGCCCAAGGGCATGTACGGGACCACGGCGCCCTATGGCAACCTCGAGCGGAGCTTCGACCTCTGCGAGCTCGCGAAGGCGGCCGGGGCCACCTACGTCGCCCGCGCGACCTCGTACCACGTGCCCCTCCTCATCGATCTCATCGAGGCCGCCCTCCAGAACAAGGGCTTCTCCATGGTCGAGGCCATCGTGCAGTGCCCCACCTATTTCGGGCGCAAGAACAAGGTCGGGGGCCCCGTCGAGATGCTCAATTGGATCAAGGACGGCGTTGTAAACGTCAAGGCCGCCGCCTCCCTCCCGCCCGAGAAGGTCGCGGGCAAGAAGCTCATCGGCGAGCTCCACAACGCCCCCGCGAGCGAGTACACCGCCGACTACGACGAGCTCATAGCCAAGGTGCAGCGCACCTACGAAGGTTTCCAGGGAGGGCTCTACGGATGCGCGTCGAATTCAGATTGAGCGGATCGGGAGGCCAGGGCCTCCTCCTCGCGGGCATCGTGCTCGCCGAGGCCGCGATCCTCGACGACAAGAACGCGGTCCAGACCCAGAGCTACGGCCCCGAGGCGCGCGGCGGGTCGAGCAAGGCCGAGGTGGTGATCTCCGACGAGGACATCGACTACCCCAAGGCCACCGACCCCGACTACCTCCTGGCCCTCACGGCCGAGTCGTACAAGAGCTACGGCCCACTCATGGGCAAGGGCCTCATCATCGTCGACAGCTCGGTGCCCGTCTCCGCCGATATCGCGGCGCGCACCGTGTCCGTGCCCATACTCGAGACCGCGCGCGACAAGGTCGGCAAGAAGGTGGTCGCAAACATAGTCGCCCTCGGGGTGCTCGGCGGGCTGTCCAAGGCCGCGACCCGGACAAGCCTCGAGGCCGCGGTCAAAAGCCGCGTGCCCAAGGGCACCGAGGAGCTCAACGTCAGCGCCTTGCGCGCGGGCTTCGAGCTGGCCGAACTGGCCGCCTCGCAGCGCGGCGCCCGGAAGACCCAGGCTTAACAAAGGAAGGACGCGATGAGCGACAGAGAAGACCTGGAGAGGGCCGTAAAGGCCTGGGAGGCGGGGGTCGAGAAGTCGACGGCCAAGCACCCCGAGCGCAAAGCCTCCTTCGAGACGGGCTCGGGGGCGAGGGTCGAGAGGCTCTACACGCCCCTCGACGCCGCCGAGGGCGGCTACGCCGAGAATATCGGCTTGCCCGGCGAGTACCCCTACACCCGCGGCGTCCAGTCGACCATGTACCGGGGCAGGCTCTGGACGATGCGCCAGTACGCGGGCTTCGGCACCGCCGAGGAATCGAACGCGCGCTACAAGTACCTTCTCGCGCAGGGCCAGACCGGCCTCTCCATAGCCTTCGACCTGCCGACCCAGATCGGCTACGACTCCGACCATCCCCTCGCGGCCGGGGAGGTCGGGAAGGTGGGCGTGGCCGTCGACTCCCTCGCCGACATGGAGGTCCTCTTCTCGGGCATACCCCTCGACAAGGTGTCGACGAGCATGACCATCAACGCCCCCGCAGCCGTCCTCCTGGCGATGTACGTCGCCGTCGCCGAGAAGCAGGGCGTCTCGCCGAAGTCCCTCGAGGGCACGATACAGAACGACATACTGAAAGAATACGTCGCCCGCGGGACCTACATATTCCCGCCGGCGCCCTCGATGCGCCTGATCACGGACGTCTTCGCCTACTGCGCGTCGGACGTTCCCAACTGGAACACGATCTCGATCTCGGGCTACCACATCCGCGAGGCCGGCTCCACCGCCTCCCAGGAAGTGGCCTTCACCCTCGCGGACGGCATCGCCTACGTGGAGGCCGCCGTCAAGGCCGGCCTCGCCGTGGACGACTTCGGGCCGCGCCTCTCCTTTTTCTTCAACGCCCACAACGACCTCTTCGAGGAGGCCGCCAAGTTCCGCGCGGCGCGCCGCCTCTGGGCGCGCGTCATGCGCGAGCGCTTCGGCGCCAAGAACCCCAAGAGCCTGATGCTACGCTTCCACACCCAGACGGGCGGCTCAACCCTCACCGCCCAGCAGAGCGACAACAACGTCGCCCGCGTGACCCTCCAGGCCCTCGCCGCCGTCCTGGGCGGCACCCAGTCCCTGCACACGAATTCCCGCGACGAGGCCCTCGCCCTGCCGACGGAGGCTTCCGTGCGCATCGCCCTCCGGACCCAGCAGGTCATCGCCTACGAGTCCGGCGCCGCGGAGACGGTAGACCCGCTCGCCGGCTCCTATTACGTCGAGAGCCTTACCGACCGGATCGAGGCCGAGGCCGTAGCCTACATGAAGCGCATCGACGAGCTGGGCGGGGCCGTCAAGGCGATCGAGGAGGGTTACGTCCAGCGCGAGATCCAGGACGCGGCCTACGCCTACCAGAAGCAGGTCGAGTCGGGCGAGCGCGTCGTCGTGGGCCTCAACAAGTTCCAGGCGGAGGAGGGCAGGCCCACGGGCCTGCTCAGGGTGGACCCTTCCGTGGGGGAGAGGCAGTCGGCGGCCCTGGCCGAGCTGCGCGCCCGCCGCGACGCCTCCCGCGTGAAGGCCGCGTTGCGCGGCGTCGATGCCGCCGCGCGAGGGAGCGCCAACCTCATGCCGCCCATCCTCGAGGCCGTGCGCGCCTACGCCACCCTCGGCGAGATCTGCGACGCGATGCGCGCGGTCTTCGGCGAGTACCGACCCAGCGCGATTTTCTAAGGAGATTGTATGGAGCGCAAGATACGCGTGCTGGTAGCGAAGCCGGGGCTCGACGGGCACGATCGGGGCGCCAAGGTGGTGGCCCGGGCCCTGCGCGACGCGGGGATGGAAGTGATCTACACCGGGCTGCGCCAGACTCCGGAGCAGATCGTCCAGGCGGCGATACAGGAAGACGTCGACGTCGTCGCGATGAGCATCCTCTCGGGCGCGCACAACCACCTCTTCCCGAGGGTCACGGCCCTCCTCGCCGAGAAGGGAGCCTCAGACGTGCTCGTCGTGGGTGGGGGCGTCATCCCCGAGGACGACATCCCCTTCCTCAAGGAGAAGGGCGTCGCGGCGGTTTTCGGCCCCGGCACGCCCACCGGGACGACCATCGACTTCATCAAAGCCAACGTCAAAAGGCTGTAGGCCCCGCATCCATGCTGGCGAGAGCGGCTCCCTCTCCCGAGGATATCGCGGTCAGGATCCTCCGCGGCGAGGAGCGGGCCCTCGCCCGCCTCATCACGGGGCTCGAGGACGGCGAGCCCTGGGCCTCCTCATCCCTGCGGGCCCTGCGCTCGGATTCGGCGTCGCATGGCTTCTCCCAGGTCGTGGGCGTGACGGGGCCGCCCGGCTGCGGCAAGAGCACGCTCGTCGACAAGCTGATCGGCATATACAGGGGGCGCGGAGAGCGGGTCGCCGTCCTCGCCGTGGATCCCTCGAGCCCCTTCACCGGCGGGGCGATACTCGGGGACCGCATACGCATGCAATCCAGGGCCGCCGGCGCTGCGATCGATGAGGGGGTCTTTATCCGGAGCCTCGCCTCGCGGGGCCGGCTCGGCGGCCTCTCGCGGGCGACCGCCCAGGCCTCGCGGGCCCTCGAGGCCGCGGGCTACGGGGTCATCCTCGTCGAAACCGTGGGCATAGGGCAGTCCGAGGTGGACGTAGCCCGGCTCGCGGACGCGGTCGTCCTCGTCGCGATGCCCGGCTCGGGCGACGACATCCAGACGATCAAGGCCGGGGTGATGGAGATAGGCGACGTCTTCGTCGTCAACAAGGCCGACCGCGAGGGCGCCGACAGGACCGTCCGCGAGATCCGCTCGATGCTCGAGGTGGCGGCCGACCTTGCGGCGGGCAGGGAGCCCATGGCCGCTCCCGATACCCTCGTCGGGCACCACGCCTTCGCGCCTGCGAGGGGCGGCGCGCACGGATCCCCGAGCCTGCCTCCCGTTTTGAAGACCGTAGCCGAGACTGGCGAGGGCGTGGCCGAGCTCGCCTCGGCCCTCGACGGGCTGTGGGCTACATCGAAGGCCGGAGGGGAGCTCGAGGCGAGGCGCAAGCGCGGGGCCATCGCCGAGGCGAGGGCGCTGCTATCGGAACGGGTCCTCGACGAGCTCGAGGCCCTCGAGGGCGACCTCGAGGATAGACTGGCGGACGAGATAGTCAGGGGCGAGCGCGAGGCGGCCGAGGCGGCCGACCTCCTCTTCGACTCCATACGGAAGGGAGGGCGGACATGAAAGCGCTCAAGCTGGATCACGTCGGGATCGCGGTCGAGAGCCTGGACGAGGCGCTCAAGCTCTACTCAGGCCTCCTCGGCCTGGAATTGAAGGGCACCGAGGTCGTCGAGGAGCAGAAGGTCAGGACCGCCTTCCTCCCCTTGGGGGACACGGAGATGGAGCTTCTCGAGTCCACCGACCCGGAGGGCCCGATAGGGAAATTCATCGCGAGCAGGGGGCAGGGGGTGCAGCACCTCGCCTTCCGCGTGGACGACATAGACGCTGCCCTCGCGGAGCTCAAGGCGGCGGGGGCGAGGCTCATCGACGAGAAGGCCCGCTACGGGGCGGGCGGCGCGCGCATCGCCTTCCTCCACCCCAAGGCCACGGGCGGGGTCCTTGTCGAGCTCTGCGAGCGTAAGGCATAATGACAAAAGTATGAATTTTGTAAATTGGAGATAAGCATGGAAGAGAAGATACGGAAGCTCGGCGAGCGGCGGGGCAAGGTACTCGAGGGAGGCGGGCTCAAGCGAGTGGTCGCCCAGCACGAGAAGGGCAAGATGACGGCGCGCGAGCGGATAGCGGCGCTGCTCGACCCGGGGAGCTTCGTCGAGCTCGACGCCTTCGTCGAGCATCGCTGCGCCGAGCTCGGGATGGACGAGGTCGTGGCGCCGGGCGAGGGCGTGGTCATCGGCTACGGCCTGGTCGACGGCCGGCAGGTCTTCGTGTTCGCACAGGACTTCACGGTCATAGGCGGCTCCCTGGGCGAGGCCCACGCGAAGAAGATCTGCAAGGCCATGGACATGGCTATGAAGGTCGGCGTGCCCTGCATCGGGATCGAGGACTCGGGCGGGGCCCGCATCCAGGAGGGCGTCGACGCCCTCGCGGGATACGGCGACATCTTCTACCGGAACACCCTCGCCTCGGGCGTGATCCCGCAGATCTCCGCGATCATGGGGCCCTGCGCGGGAGGGGCCGTCTACTCGCCCGCCCTGACCGACTTCGTCTTCATGACCGACAAGACTTCCAACATGTTCATCACCGGCCCCCAGGTGATCAAGGCGGTCACCGGCGAGGACGTCACCGCCGAGGCCCTCGGCGGCGCGACGGTCCACGCGGCGACGAGCGGCGTCGCCCACTTCGCTTTCCCGGACGAGGCAGCGACCGTAGCCGGAATCAAGAAGCTCCTCTCCTATCTGCCCCAGAATAACGTCGAGGACCCGCCCCTCGTCGACTCGGGCGACCCGGCGTCGCGCTCCGACCCCGGCCTCGCCGACCTCATGCCCGACCTGCCCAACAAGCCCTACGATATCCGCGACGTCATCGCGCGCGTCTTCGACTCGGGCGACTACTTCGAGGTGCAGCCCCTCTACGCGATGAACATGGTCACCTGCTTCGCCCGCCTCTGCGGCAGGACCGTGGGCATCGTCGCGAACCAGCCCAAGATAATGGCCGGCGTCCTCGATATAAACGCGTCGGACAAGGCCGCGCGCTTCATCCGCTTCTGCGACGCCTTCAACATCCCCCTCGTGACGCTGGTCGACACCTCCGGCTATCTCCCGGGCGTCGGCCAGGAGCACGGCGGCGTCATCCGCCACGGCGCCAAGATCCTCTACGCCTACTCCGAGGCGACGGTGCCCAAGCTCACGGTGATACTGCGCAAGGCCTACGGCGGCGCCTACATCGCGATGTGCAGCCGCCACCTCGGCGCCGACCAGGTCTTCGCCTGGCCCTCCGCCGAGATAGCGGTCATGGGGCCCGACGGCGCCGCCAACATCATCTTCAAGCGCGAGATCGACGAGGCGGCCGACCCCGCCGCCCTGCGCAAGGCAAAGATCGCCGAGTACAAGGCCGAGTTCGCCAACCCCTACAAGGCGGCCCGGCGAGGCTACGTCGACGACGTGATCGATCCCTCCGAGACGAGGTCGCGCCTCGCCGCGGCCCTGGCCATGCTGGGGGGCAAGCGCGAGCGCGGGCCCAGCCGCAAGCACGGCAACATGCCGATGTGATGGCGGGCATGCAGAACTACCTTCCGCTAGCCATCGTGGCCGCGGCCCTCGTCCTCGCCTCCCTGCTCGGGAGGGCCGCCGGCAAGCGCGCGCGCGCCCGGGCCGGCTCGCGGCCCGCCGCCAAGTCCGGCTCCCCCGCCGAGGGAGAGTTGATCGCCGTGATCGCGGCGGCGGTGGCCGCGGCGAGCGGCATGGAGAGCGGCTCCTTCAGGATCGTCGGCGTCCAGGGCTCGTCCCCTTCCTTCGCGCAACGCGGCTTCAACACCCCGGCATGGGGACACGTAGACAGGTTCCTTCAAGGAGAATGATATGAAGAGCTACAAGATAACCGTCGACGGCCAGAGCTACGACGTCACCGTCGAGGAGCTGGGCGCCGCGGCCGCCGGCCCTGCCCAGGCCAAGCCGGCAGCCGTCGCGGGCGCCAGGCCCGCGCCCGTCTCGCCGCCCGGCTCGGCGGCCTCGGCTGGCGCCGCCCCTGTAGTGGCGGGCGCCGCTCAAGTGAAGGCGCCGATGCCCGGCACCCTCCTGAGCTACAAGGTAGCCGTAGGCCAGGCGGTCAAGCGGGGCGAGGTCCTCTTGATCCTCGAGGCGATGAAGATGGAGAACGAGATAGTCGCCCCGGGGGATGGCGTCGTGAAGGCGCTGTGCGTGGCCGAAGGTGCGTCCGTGAACACCGGGGACCCGCTGATAGAACTGGGCTGATAAGCGTCAGGAGAGGTTCAGCTTGCGGATGATCCGCGAGTAGTACTGGGTGGCCTCGTCCTCGGGCATCTTCGCGCCCACTTGCTTGAACAACGCCAGGGCCTCTACGTACTCCAGCCGGTAGAAGGCCTCGAGGGCGGCCTCGAAGGCGCTCTTGATCTCGTCCTTCCGCGAGCGGAGCTCCTCCGGGTCGCCGTCGTAGAGCTCGAAGACGGGGACCACCTCGCGCTTGCCCTTCACGCCGATCTTGCCCAGGTAGCGGGTACGGTACTCCGAGGGGTCCGCGAGGCCGCGGAGTATGCTCTCGCTCGCGACCACGCCGACGCCGAAATCCTTGGAGATGCTTTCCATGCGGCTGGCGACGTTCACCGCGTCGGAGATGACCGTCCCGTCCATGCGCTCGTTCTCCCCGATCGTGCCGAGCATGATGCCGCCGAAATGTATGCCGACGCCGATCCTGATCGGGGCGTCGCCGGCCGCGGCCCGCTGGAGGTTGTACTCGTCCAGCCTCTGGTGCATGTCGATCGCGCAACGCGCCGCGTCCTCGCTCGAGCCGGGGAAGAGGGCCATGATCCCGTCCCCCATGTACTTGTCGACGAAGCCGCCGTTGCCCCTGATCGTGGGGCCCATCCTGGCGAGGTACTGGTTGATGAAGCGGAAGGTATCCTCGGGCGACAGCCGCTCCGAGAGGGTCGAGAAGGAGCGGATGTCCGCGAACATCACCGCCATGTCCTGTCTCGCGTTGTCGCCCAAGGCCACCTGCTCGACCGAGGACTTGCCGAGCATGTCCATGAATTCCTTCGGCACGAAGCGCTTCATGGCCTTGTTCGTCCGCGCGAGCTCGGCCGAGAGGGCCTCCGTCGTCGAATATGCCCCCGCCAGCTTGCGCGTGATGACGAGGGACATGGAGAAGACGAAGATCAGGAGGCCGTACTGGATGATGAAGGTGCCCCGTATCCTGCCGTTCGCGACGAGCATGTCGAAGATGGCCGATGCGAAGAACAGGGCGAAGCCGCCGAGGAAGAGCAGGGAGCCGCGCTGGCGGGAAAAAATCGCGACGACGAGAACCGCGATGAGGTAGATGCCCGCGACGCCGGTGAAGGCCTGGAAATAGGGCAGGAACAGGGCCGCGGCCCTGGTGTCCCCGAAGGCGATGGCGAGGCTGTAGGCTCCGCAGACCGCGAGGGCGATCCAGGTGGCGATCCGCTTGGAGGGCAGCGGGAAGAGCGTGGATATGAAGCGGATCGTGATCAGGACCGGCAGGGAGAAGGTCAGGTAGCCCAGGCGGAAGAGCCATATCCAGGGCAGGCCGGGGAGCAGGTCCAGTATGAAGTACTCGTCGTAGCAGGTGATGCGAAGGGCCAGGAGGAGGCAGAGCAGGCCGAAATACAGGGGAGGGCGCTCCGAGGGCCTGAACGCGAAGAGGGCCAGGTAGTAGAGGCCCATCGCCAGGATCGCGCCTATGGCGAAGAGCTCGAAGAGCCGCAGCCTGTCCCTGATGCCGGCGACGGCGCCGTAGTCGCCCAGGACCATGCCCGTCCTGAGGCCGCCCGAGCGGTCGGCGAAGTTGGAGATATGCACGACGATGTCGGCCGCGCCTTCCCGCGTCGGGCGGACGATCGCGAGTCTCGAGCCCCATCCCGGCCTTTCCGAGGCGGAGTCCGGGCCGGGAGAGCCGAAGGCCATGGCCTCGGTGCCGTTCACGTAGACTCGTGCGGCTGAGAGGAAGGATCCCATCCGCAGGCCCCAGTCCCGCGCGGGGTCCAGTCCCGTCACCAGGAGGCGGTAGGTCGCGAAGCCGGTGGGCGGATAGGAGCGGGCGTAGTTCTTCCATTCGCCGGGAAGGCGGCCGTAGGCTTGGTTGGGCCCCTCTCCAGAGGCGAAATCCTCCGGAGGCGCGAAGGAGCCCCAGCGGAATTCCCACTCGCCGTCGAGGGACGCGACGTCTCCGCGCGCAAGTCCGGAGAGGTCCAGGCGCCCGAGCCTCGGGCCGTCCGACCGTAGGGCCTGGGCTGACGGGGCGGGCTGGAGCGCGAGGGCGATAATGATCGCGGTCAGTGGAAGGAGGCGGGAAAGCTTATGCATGCCCGGGGATGCTAGCACGGGCGGGAACCATGATCAAGTTCGCCGGCTACTCCGATCGAATCTATTCGCTGAACATGTTCTGGTGGATGTCGGTCCTCTCCAGTCTCCAGTCCAGGGACCAGTAGTCCGAATGGCGCTCCAGGGTGGCGCTGAGCTTCACGATGCCCGCCTCGACCTCGGCCTCCTTCTCGCCCTCCGCCCCCGAGGGGATGGCGATGCTCATCGAGGCGGGCGCGGCATCCGCCGAGCCGGCGCTCAGGGTGAAGTCGAGAACGAGGAAGCCTTCGCCGAGCCGGGGCTTCGCGTCGAATTTTACCGTAACGTCCCTGCCCGTCCGGTCCTGGAATGAGAGCTCCTTCGCGAAGGCGAGCTTGGGCGCGGGCGCCCCGGGCTTGGACTCGGCGTCGGGCGCCTTTATCGAGGCCGTGCCCAGCTCGATGAGGCGGTAGAGGATATCGTTGAAGTGCCGCGTCGGGTCGCGCAGCGTCACGCGCTTGTTCGGCTCGACGTCGAAGGCGGCTTCCCAGTCGTGGAAGCTGACCTCGGGCAGCTTCACGACGCCGAAGCTCCGGTCCAGGTGGACGCGCACGCGGTGCTGCCCCGGGCTCAAGCGGTCGAATATGAGGGGGACGGTCCCGTCCCCGGTCGTGTAGCCGACGAACTGCTCGTCGAGGAAGACCTCGGCCCTGATTATCGGGGAGAAGAGCGCCAGGCTGCCCGGGGTCTCGTCGCGCAGCGAGACGAGGGAGCGCGACCGGCTCGGGTCGGCGAAGGCGGCCTGCCTACCGGTGAGCCTCAGCACGACCTGCTCGGCGAGCTTGTGCACGAGGTTCTCGCTGCTCCCGCGATCGCGGAAGACGGCCCTCTTGGCCGTGGCCGTGTCGGTGAGCGAAAGGGTGAGGAGGACGTCGGAGCCGAGGAAGACGAACTCGCCGGAGAGGAGCCAATCGGCTCCGGCTAGGCGCCCGGCCGCGGCGGCTGAGTCGGCATCCTGCCCCAGGGCGCTCAGGGTCAGCTCCTTCTCCTTCAGCACCGCATCGAGGTTCCGCCGATCCGCCAAGGCGATGTCCCCCCTGCTGCCCAGGTCGAAGGCGAGTATGCCCTGGACGATGCCCGAGAGGTAGTCGACCCTGGGATCCATGCCGGCGTTCGCGATCTCGAGGACTGCGACGGTCGGTACGGCGGGGGCGGCCGCGGCGGGCGGCGATGCGGCGAGGGCGAACAGCAGGCAGAGCACGCACGCCGCGGAGCTCGGGGCTTTCCTTATCATGGAGAGACTATGACCTACCGCGCCTCCGTGATCAACTGCGTGAAACCTTGACATGTGGAAGAATCGATGGGATATTTCTTAGGCTTCGCCAGAGACCGCATATTTATATTTTTATAAAAGAGGTACCCCGTGCGAACCGCCCTATCATCCCTGCTTGCCATCGCGCTGGTCCTCGGCGTTTGCGCCGGCGCGGGCGCCGAGGCGCCGCCTCGGCTCGCCGTCCGCGAGTTCTCGGTCAAGGGCAACGTCACCCTGCCCGAAGCCGGCACTGCCCTCGCGGAGTGGCTCAGCTCGGCCTTGGCCAAGACCGAGCGCTACCAGGTCCTCGAGCGCGTCCTCCTCGACAAGATCCTCGAGGAGCAGAGCATCTCCACCTCGGGCATGGTCGACGAGTCTACCACCGCCAAGATCGGCAGCTTCGCCGGGGCTCAGCTCCTGGCGACGGGCAGCCTCGTCGAGTGGAACGGCGCCTACACGCTGTCCGCCCGCATTCTCGACCTGGCGAGCGCCAAGGTCCTAAAGACCGCCGTATTCTCGACCCATGACAGCCAGGAGCTCGCGTCCCGCATGCCCGACGTCGCCTCGGTTCTCGTGGGCACCCTCCCGCCGGAGTCGCTGGCCCGCTCTTCGGGCGTCGCGGCCAAGGTCGGGCTCTTCAGCGGGGCCGTCAAGGGCGGCGACGGAGCCTCGGTCGTGCGCGCCACCGAGAAGGACGGAGCCCTTCGCCTCGTCATCGACCGCGGCCTCGACGACAAGGTCGCGATGGGCGCCGCCTTCGCCATCCTCGTGCCGATCTACGGCGAGTCCGAGGTCTCGGGGACCCGCGTCCGCTTGGGCATGAAGAAGGTGGGCGACCTCGTCCTCTCCTATGTCGAGCCTTCCTACGGCGCCGGCGACCTCTACACCGAGCCCTTCGCCCGCGTCGACTCGAAGTCCCTCGTGGCCGAGGGCGTCGCCATTCCCGAATCGCCCGTCAAAATCTGGATCGGCGGCGGCGTTTACGACATGGGCCTGGGCTACACGATCGAAACCCTCAAGGCCAAGAGCATCATCGGCTTCGACGAGTCCTTCGTCGTGGGCATGCCGGAATCCTTCGGCTCCGCCATCACGGGCTTCGGCCTGGGCATGGCCTTTTACGGCGAGAGCGCCCTGCTCGGCAGCCCCCTCTCCTCGACCAGGTTGGGCACGGGCCTCGCCGCGATGGGCAATTATATGTTCGAGTGGGGCGGCGTCAGCTCGATCGAGGCGGGGCTTTCGCCCTTCCTCGAGCTCCTCATCGCCCAGAGCTATCGGCTCCGGGGCGGGGCCTTCTGCGGCTACCGCTTCCCGCTCAATCAACAGGGCATGGCCGTTCCCAACTCGATCGTCGTCGAGCCCTATTTCGCCTTGGAGATCGGCCTGATGAGCGGAGGAGTCTCGAAATGAAAAAGGCCTTGGTAGTACTCGTAGCCGGCTTCGCGGTCTTGAGCCTCGCCTCCTGCAAGCTGGGCTGGTACGTCAACTCCGACGGGAGCCTGACACATTCGCCCAAGCTGGATTTTCCCATTACCATCTCCTATACCAGCCCGGGCATCATGGGTACCAGCGATGCTACCCTCTCCGGCGTCTCCTTGTTTTACACCCTCGACGGAAGCTCGCCAGGAGCGGCGTCGGCGAGCGTCATGCTCACCGACGCCCCGTCCTCGGATAGCTCCGTCCGATTTTCCCTTCCGATGCCAGCCTATCCCGCCTCGGTAAATTTCAAGGGCTACTTCGCCAAGGAGGGCTGGCAGTCCTCCGACTTCGTCTCCGAAACCCTCAGCCTGGTAAAGACGAAGTGCGCCGCTCCCCTGGCGGATGGATACTACACGAGTTACGCGGGATTGAACGTCTCGGTATATCTCGTCAATGCGGATGGCGCTGCGACACTGCGCTACACGACGGACGGTACCGATCCGAAGGATACCTCGCCGCTCTGGCCAGGGACCGCCGACCATAGATACGTAATCCCCGGCGGCTATTCCACGATGGTAGTGAAGGCGCGAGGCTTCAAGGACAACTACCTGCCCTCCGACGTCGTAACGGCCACAATCGCCCAATATTAGGCTAGTCCATCGGCGCCGATTCGGAGCTTGCGCATTCGAGCGCTTTTCGGCTACATAGAACGACCCATGCCACGAGCCCGTGCCTTCGCCCTCGCGATCATCCTGATCTTCGCCCTCTCCGGCCGTTCGGCCGGCGGGGCCGCCTCGGCCCTGCCCTCGGCCGAGGTGCCCAAGCCTTTCGACCTCGCGGACCGGGCTTTCATCCTGTGCTGGCACTCCTTCCTGGGCAAGAAGGAGCTCAATACCGATTTCTCGCTCGACGAGCTCGCCGCCCAGCTCGACGCGCTCAAGTCCCTCGGCTATCGCTTCATAGACCTCGAGGACGCCCTCTTCGGCCGCATCGAGGGGAGCCGCAACCTGGTCGCGACCATCGACGACGGCCACAGGACCATCGCGCCCGCCTACGAGAGGGTCTTCGCCTCCCGCGGCATCCGTCCCGCCCTCCTCGTCTATCCCGCGGTGATAGGCGAGAGTCCCTACTTCTTGAAGACGGAGCAGTTGCAGGGCCTCGTCGACTCGGGCCTGGCGGTCGGTTCCCACGGCTTCTACCACCTCTTCGTGACGGAGAAGCTGTACAAGAGCGACAGGCCCGCCTTCGAGAAGGAAATCTTCAAGGCCAAGACCAGCGTCGAGGCCCTGACGGGCCTTCCTTCCTATTTCTACGCCTATCCTTTCGGGGCCTTCGACCAGATCACCAAGACCGAGGTCGAGCGTGCGGGCTACGAATTCGCCCTCGCGGTCAAGCCCGGTTTCGTCTACGCCGACGAGCGCCTCAACGACCGCTACGAGATCCCCCGCACCGTCGTGCTCCGGGACGGCTGGGGGGCGCTCACGGCCTTCCTCGCGCGAAACCTCGGCACGCTCAGCGTCGTCGGCCCCGAGCCCCAGACCTGGACCGAGAGCGACGAGTTCCCGGCGCCGGAGCTGTGGACGGGGGAGACCAAGGTTCGCTGATTCCGTCAGGGCATAAAAAAAGGCCCCTGGGCAAGGAGGCGGAGCCCAGGGACCAGTGCCGCTCGCTCTAACTCGGGGAGGGAAACTCATCGAGCTCGAGTGATTGAAAGTGTCCGAGTCGTCCTCTCGAACACACAGATATAATATCCAAATACTCTATAATCGTCAAGATACATAATTCCCTGGGATACGATTTTTCCATCAGCTTGCTCAAATCTCAAAACTACTATACTAATGTGTAGTATGAATGCCGATGCTCTTCCGCTTCTCGGCGCCCGGTCCTGGCACTCCCTCATGGACGGAGCGAGGTCTCCCGCGGATCTCGCGGAGGAGGCGGCGCGGAGGAACTGGAGCGCCCTCGCCCTCGCGGATCAGAACAATCTGTACGCGCTGCCGGAGCTGGTCGACGCCGCGGCCGAGGCGGGAATCAAGCCCCTCGCGGCGGCCTCCCTGGAGACAGGCGGCCTCTCCCTGCGCGCCTACTGCCTGGATCGCCGCGGCTATTCCCGGCTCTGCGCCCTCCTCACGCGGATCCTCGCCGTCGAAGTGCCGCGCCGGCGGCTGCGGCTGCCGCCCGACGTGCTGGAGGAGGAGGAGAGGGCGGGAGGCGAGTGGGAGGCGAACGCGGCCGACGAGTTGCCGCTGGGCTTTCCCTACGCGATCAGGCGGGCGTCGCGGCCGTCTTCTCACGGGGCGTTGGCGCGTTCCGCCTCGCGTCCCGCCTCGCGTTCCGCCTCGCGCCCCGCGCGGGCCGACTACGACCTCCTCGCCGACCTCCGGGAGGGCGGCTGGGAAGGCCTCGCCCTCTCGACCTCGGACCCGCGGCTCCTCGCCGCCCTCGCAGGCGAGGGCCTCGCCCCGCGGGACCTCCCCCCGCGAGGAAGGCTCTACGCCGCGCTCCCCCTGGGCTCTCCCCAGGAGGGGCCGGCCCGCGCGGGGCGGGAGCTGGGTCTTCCCCTCCTCGCGGAGCATCCCGCGCGCTTCGTCTCGGGCGAGGACGGGGAGCTCTGGCGCCTCGCGCGGGCGATCGAGGAGCGCCGAAGCCTCGCCTACCTGGAGCGCGAGGCGCGGCCCGATCCGCCGGGGGCGTCGATCGTCTCGGCCGAGCGCGCGGCCGCCCTCCTTTCGGCCTTTCCGGAGGCCCTCGAGGCCGCCCGCTCCCTCGCCGAGGAGGCCGCCTCGGCCGCCTCCTTCTTCGCGGAAGTGCCCGTCTTCCCCGCCTACCGCGGCCTGGCCGAGGAGGAGTCCTTCTATCTCCTGCGGTCCCTCTGCGCGGAAGGCGCGAGGCGCCGCTACGGCCCTCGCGCGCTGGAGGGGCCGCGCCCGCGCGCCACGCTTCGCGAGCGTCTCGAGCGCGAGCTCCGCATCATCCGCGACAAGGGTTTCTCGGCCTATTTCCTCGTCGTGCGCGACATCGTCGCCCGCTGCCCCCGCACCTGCGGCCGGGGCAGCGCCGCCTCGAGCCTGGTCTCCTACCTCCTGGGGCTCACCCACGTCGATCCCCTCGAGCACGACCTCTTCTTCGAGCGCTTCCTCAACGAGGGGCGCAGGGATCCGCCCGACATCGACATCGACTTCCCCTGGGACGAGAGGCGGGCGGTCCTCGCCTCGGTCTTCGCCGACTACGCGGGCAGGGCGGCGATGGTCGCCGACCACTGCGGCTTCTCCGAGCGCTCTTCCCTGCGCGAGTCGGCGATAGCCCTCGGGATGGGCGAGGAGGACATCCGGGGCGCGGGTCGGGCGCTGCGCCTAGGCGCCCTCGATGCCCTCCCGCCCGAGCTTCTGCGCCTCGCGCGGATGGTCAGGGGCATGCCCCGCTACATCGGCACCCACCCCGGAGGCATCGTCATCACGCCCGGGCCGATCACCGACTACTGCCACGTCCAGCTCTCGCCCGCCGGCCTGCCCGTCCTCGGCTGGGAAAAGGACGGGACCGAGCGCGCGGGGCTCGTCAAGATCGACATCCTGGGCAACCGCTCCCTGGCGGTGCTCCGCGACTGCCTCGAGTCCGTGAACGAGGAACGCGACGCCGAGGCGCCCCTGCCCTGGGATTTTAAGGGGGCCGACGAGGATTCCGAGACCCGGAGCCTCGTCGAGTCGGGGCGGAGCGTGGGCATCTTCTATATAGAGTCGCCCGCGACGAGGCAGCTCCTCCTCAAGATGGGCACGGTCGACTACCGGCGCCTCGTCGCGGCGAGCTCCATAATCAGGCCGGCCGCGAACAAGTGGATCAACGAGTACGTGCGCCGGCTGCGGGGCGGGAGTTGGCGCCGCCTGCCGGAGAGCGTCGAGGAGACGCTGAAGGAGACCTACGGCATCATGGTCTACCAGGAGGACGTCTCCCGCGTGGCCATGGCGGCCGCGGGCTTCGACGCCGTCCTCGCCGACGGCCTGCGCAAGGTCCTCACCAAGAAACGCAAGGGAGGCGCCCTCGAGGACTTCAAGGGCCGCTTCCTCGCGGGCTGCGCGGACTCCGGGATATGCGAGCGCGATTCGCTCGAGCTCTGGGACATGATGCTCTCCTTCGACGGCTATTCCTTCTGCAAGGCCCATTCGGCCTCCTACGCCCTCGTGTCCTACCGCCTCGCCTGGATGAAGGCCCACCACCCCGCGATCTTCATGGCCTCGGTCATCAACAACGGCGGGGGCTTCTACGGCGTCCAGGCCTACGTCGGCGAGGCCCGCCGCCTGGGCCTGTCCATCCTGCCGCCGCACGTCAACGCGAGCGACGCCGGCTACAAGGTGGAGGGCGAGGCGCTTCGGGTGGGATTATCCCAGCTGCAGGGCCTCTCGCGGTCCACCCTCGAGCGCATCATCGCCGAGCGGGAAAGGCTCGCCGAGGCGGGGGGCGGGGGCTTCCCCGGCCTGGAGGAATTCGAGGCCCTGGTCTCGCCCAAGCTCCCGGAGCTGCGCGCCCTCGTGCGCTCGGGCTGCCTCGACGGTCTTCCCTCCCGGGCCGGAGGGCCTTCCCTTGGGAGGCCCCAGGCCCTCTGGGCCCTGCACCGCGCCCGCGAGCGCGCCGCCGCGGGCCTCCCCCGGGGGCCAGAGCTCATCGAGGACGACTGGGAGCCGCCCGCGTGGATAAAGGACTACCCGCCCCCCGCGCGGCTCGCGGACGAGGCGAGGCTCCTGGGCCTCGTCCTGGCCGGCGTGCCCGCGGCCCTCTTCGCCGGAAGGGCCGTCCTCGTGGCGGGCCGCAGGGGCCTGCCTCCGCCGGTGAGGTCGTCCAGCCTCGCCGCCGCCGCATCCGAACGCCTCTGCCTCGCGGGCACGATAGTCGCCGGCAAGGAAGTGGGGACCAAGCACGGCGAGAGCATGGCCTTCTACACCTTCGAGGACGAGGACGGGCTCTTCGAGACGGTCTTTTTCCCTAAAGCCTATGCGAGCGCCCTGCCGACACTAGAGGGGAATAGGGCGGTCCTCATGGTGGGTAGGGCGCGGAGCGAATACGGCGCCGTCTCGCTCCACGTCGAGGAGGCGTTCGGCCTGAACCGCGCGGATTAAGGAGGATGCTTGACGGTAGCGGTGCTCGCGTCCCCCGAGGACGGGCGATCCCTCCACGATATCCTGTCGGCCCTCGCCGGGGCGGGGGTGGACGCCTATGGCCTCAAGATCCACGCGAACTGGGAATCCATCGCGCCGGAGAAGCTCGTCGCGCGCATCGAGAAGGCGAGCCACTTCCTCGCCCTGGCGTCGGCGACGAGCGTCGGCGCGTCGTGGTTCACCTTCGCCCTGGGCTACGGCTACAGCCGCGGGACGAATTTCTCCCTCTTCCGCTTCGATCCCTCGAACGCCTTCCCGCGCTACCTCTCGGGGCTCCTCGTCTTCGACGGTCTCGAGGAGCTGACGACCTATTACCGGGTCGAGAGGCGGGAGTGGCTCGTCCAGGACGAGCGCCGCGCGTCGCGAAGCGCCCTCCTGGAGATGGGCATATCCGTGCACAACGACTCCCTCGCGCAATGCGCGCGCGATGGGGACACGAAGGCGGTCGAGCTCTTCATGAAGGCCGGCTTCCCGCCCGACTCCCGGGACAAGTACGGCGTGCCCCTGCTCAGCCTCGCCGCTCGCGGGAAGCATCGGGCGGTGGCCGAGATCCTCCTCGAGCGCGGCGCCCGCATAGACCTGCAGAGCGAGGACAGGGGTTACTCGCCCCTCATGGACGCGGCCCAGGCCGGGTCGGCCGACCTCGTCGCCCTCTTCCTGGGAAAGGGAGCGAGTCCCGACCTGACCAGCAAGGACGGCCAGACCGCCCTCATAGTGGCCGTGGGCCGCAACGACGCCGAGATCGCGGGCCTTCTCGTCTCCGGGGGCGCGGACCCGGAGCTCTCCGACAAGCTCGGCCTCTCGGCCCGCAAGTACGCGGCGCTCTTCAAGAATCCCGACATCCTCTCCCTCTTCGGCCCCTCCGCCTCCTAAGGATCGTTGAGTGGCTTGCGCAGGGCGCCTTGCGCCCAAGGGCGATGCAGTGTACTTTTCCTAGCAATGATAAACATCGAGGCCGGTCCCGAGGGCTTCATCCTGTCGGCGGGCGGCAGGCGAATCCTGGCGCACTCGCGCAAGCGCCCCTGCGTCGAGATCGGCCGCTCCGAGAACGTCGTGCGGCAGAGCCGCGGGCTTTTCAAGCTCAGGCGCGGGCGCGCGAGCTCGATCCCGATCAAGGTCTTCAAGATCGTCGAGTCCTCGCCGGATTTCGCGGAGATCGACTTCGACGGAAAGCTCAAGATGGCCGCGCGCTGGAAGGACGGGCGCCTCCGGCTCTCCTTCTCCCGCTTCGACTCGTCGATCAACCATTTCCGCGCGAGGATCGCCGCCTCGCCGGACGAGCGCATATTCGGCTGCGGCGAGCGCTTCGACAGGCTCAACCTGAAGCTCTCCCGAGTGCCGCTGTGGGCGCAGGAGAGGGGGATAGGCAGGGTAGGGCACCTCCTCGGCCTCCTGGCGCGCCTGGGCGGCAAGCCCCGCGCGAGCCGCGGCGCCACCTCCTTTCCGGTCCCCGCATTCGTCTCGACCAAGGACTACTGGTGCGCCGTGGACTGCTCGGCCTACGCGACGCTCGAGTTCCGTCGCGCCCTCACCCTCATCGATTGCTGGGCCGTCCCCCGCGAGATAATCATCGGCTTCAAGGACGACGCCCCCGCCGCCGTGGCCGACATGACAGCCGCCCTCGGCAGGCCGCCCGCTCCTCCTTACTGGGCCTTCGAGGGCGCGTGGCTCGGCGTGCTCGGCGGCAAGGAGGCCCTCGAGCGGAAGCTCGGCGCCTGCCTCGGCGCGGGAGCCAAGGTCTCGGCCGTCTTCGCGCGGGACTGGCGCGGCTCGCGCGACCGGGGCTGGGACCGCGAGCTCTACCCCGACCTGCCCGGCACCGTCGCCGCCCTGCGAGCGCGGGGCATCCGCTTCCTGGGCTACGTCGATCCCTACCTGGATCCGGCGGGCGCCCTCTACGCGGAGGCCTCGCCCAAGGGCTATTGCGTCAAGGACTCGGTCGGCCGCGACTACCTCGCGGCCCTCGGCCCCGGTCCCGCGGCGCTGGTCGACCTCACGAAGGACGAGGCCTTCGCGTGGCTGAAGGGCGTGATCAAGCGCGAGCTCCTCGACATCGGCATGTCGGGCTGGATGGCCGACGCCGCCGAGCACCTCCCGGCCGACGCCGTCCTCGCCTCCGGGGAGGGCGCGGCCGACGCGCACAACCGCTGGCCCCTGCTCTGGGCCAGGCTCAACCGCGAGGTCGTCGAGGAGTCCGGCCGCCTCGGCGACGTCCTGTTCTTCCTGCGCGCGGGCTGGCTCGGCTCCGCCCGCTACGCTACGGCCTTCTGGGCCGGCGACCAGCTGGCGGGTTTCTCCAAGGACGGCGGCCTCGCGGGCATCATACCGGCCGCGATCTCCCACGGCCTCTCGGGCGGGGGCTTCTGGCACGCGGACGCGGGGGGCGCGGTCTCCTTCGCCTGGGCGAAGCGCGGCCCCGAGTCCCTCGCGCGCTGGTTGGAGCTCTCCGCCTTCACGCCCTTCTTCCGCGGCTGCGAGGGCTCGAGGCCGGAGTCCTCGGCCCAGTTCTGGTCCGACCCCGCCAGCCTCTCGCTCTTCGCGCGCATGTCCGAGGTCTACGCCGCCCTCAAGCCCTATCACGTCGCCGTCGCCGAGGAGTGCGCCTCCGGGGGACTTCCCCCGATCCGTCACCCCTGGATGCATTACGAGTCCGATCCCCTGGCCCAGAGGCTCAGCCGCCAGTACCTCTACGGCCGCGACCTCATGGTCGCGCCCGCCCTATCCCCCGGCGCCGGGTCCCGCGCGAGTCCCCTCACCGAGCTGTACCTCCCCGATGACGAGTGGGTGCACCTGTGGACCTCCCGCGGCTTCCGGGGCGGGCAGGTCGCCGTCGAGAGTCCACTGGGCTACCCGGCGGTTTTCTATCGGGCCGACTCGCCCTTCGCCCCGCTCTTCGACGCCCTGCGGCGGACGGCGAGGAGGACCTGATGGCGGGCCTCTCTCCCGCCCTCGCCGCCGCTATCGCGGTCTCGGGCAACTTCCTCCTCTCACTCGGCATGGCCCTGCAGAAGCGGCACGTCGCGTGGATCGGCGGCTCGCCCCGGCGGCCGTCGGGAACGGTGCCCGCGCTCGCCACGGAGCGCAGGAGGCGGGGCCGATTTTACCGGGACCTCGGCTATTGGTTCATCGGCTTCATGCTGGTCAACGTCGTGCCCGTCTTCAATTACCTGGCCCTGACCAGGCTCAAGACCAACGTGGTAGGCGCGGCGGTGGGCACCAGCGTCGCCTTCACCGCCATCCTCTCGAGATTCTTCCTCAAGGAGAGGCTCGGCGCGCGGAGGACGGCCTGGACCCTGGCCCTCTTCGCTGCCATCGCCGCGGCGGGCTTCCTCGGCGAGAGCGGCAGCTCGGAGGTCGAGGGTCTTTCGCAGCTGGCCCTCTTCTCCTTCCTCGGCCTGCCCCTCGTAGCCGGCGCCGCCCTCTTCGCGGCTCGCCGCCGCATCAAGGGCCCCGGCCTCGCGGCTTCGATAGCGGCGGTCTCGGGCTGCCTCGGCGGCTTCATGGTCTTCCCCCTGCGGGCCCTCCAGGTCGACGCCGACCCCGGGATAGCGGGCGCCCTCGCCTCGCCCTACCTCTACCTCTTCCTCGTCGCCGGCCTCACGAGCTTCGTCCTCATCCAGGCGGCCTACAAGGACGGGGAGATGGCGGCGGTAGCCCCCGCCTTCTACGGCATGCAGGTGCTCTGGCCGGCCCTCGCCTCGTATTTCGTCTTCGGCGCCAAGTTCCTGCCCCTGCAGATGGCCGCCTTCGCCCTCGTCGGGCTCTGCGTCGCCGTCATCGCCGGGGTGCATCCCTCCGATAGGTCGCGGGTCGCCAAGCCTAGGGCCCTGCTCAGGGACGATCGGCGCGATCGTCCCTAGCGGGCCGGGAACAGGGAGACTATAGCGGAGGCCTCCACGGCCCGCCCCTCGCCGACCGCGTCGACGCCCTCTTTCGTCTTCGCCTTGACCGAAACCCCGCTCGGCGAAACGCCGAGGCAGTCGGCGACGCTCGCCCGTATCGCTTCCTTGTAGGGGCTCAAGCGGGGCCGCTCGAGGACGATGGTGCAGTCGAGGTTGCCCAGCTCCCAGCCGGCCTCCCTGACCAGGCGCGCCGCGCGCCGCGCCAGGTCCCGGGAGTCCGCGCCGCGCCATCTTTCGTCCGAGGGCGGGAAATGCTCGCCGATGTCGCCTAACGCGGCGGCGCCGAGCATCGCGTCGATTATCGCGTGCAGGAGGACGTCGCCGTCGGAGTGCGCTTCCTCCCCCAGCTCGCTCGGGACCGAAACGCCGCCGAGCATCAGGGGCCGGCCGGGTACCAGGCGGTGCAGGTCCTCTCCTTGGCCGACGCGGAAGGGGAGGCCCCTCCCGACGTCCGTGGTGTCCGCGACGTCCGCCACGAAGGTGACCTTGCGGTTCTCCGCCTCGCCGGGGATCGAGGCGACCGGGCCGACATAATGGTCCCAGAGCGCGGCGTCGTCGGTGAAATCGAGGGAGGCGGCGCTATCGTCCAGGGCGGCCCTGCGGTGGGCGTCGAGCAGGGGAAGGAGCTTGAAGCCCTGGGGCGTTTGGGCGCCGCCGAGCGCGGAGCGCGGCGGATGGCGAAGTACCGTCCCGTCGGGACCGAGCTCCTTGGGCGTATCGACCAGGGGAACCACGGGGACCGAAGCCCCATGGAGGGCCGCGGCCTGGGCCGCGCGGGAGGCTAGTTCGGGGCTGGCCCAGGGCCTCGCGCCGTCGTGGACGAGGACGATGACCCCGTCGAGGCGGGAGGGTTCCTGGTTTCCGCCCTGCGCCCGCGCGAGCTCTTCCAGGCCGAGCCGCACCGAGTCGCGCCGGCTCTTTCCCCCGGCGACCACCGCGAAGCGGCCCGGGCCCAAGGCCTCCAGAGCCGCGAGGCTCTCGGGCGACAGGGCCGAGCGGAGCTCCGCCTCCCGCCCCGCGGGGGCAGTTATGACGAGAGCCTCCAAGCCGGGGAGTCCGAGGAAGGGGGAGAGGGCTCGGTCGAGGATGGAGCGTCCGCCGAGGGAGAGCAGCTCTTTCTTGCCGCCGCCGAAGCGCTCGCTGGAGCCGGCCGCCGTTACCACGACGGCTATCCGGAGCGTCCCGGCGGGCATTAGCTCTCCAGTCTGGCGCGGATGAGCTCGGCTATCTCGACCTTGTTCTTGTTGAGCGAGAAGGATATCTCGTCCTGGAGCAGGTTGAGGGCCGAGTCGTAGAGCTTGCGCTCGAGGATGGGGAGCTCCTTGATCTTGGAGCGGTGGTACAGCGAGCGCACGACCGAGGCTATGTCCAGGACCGAGCCCTTCTTGAGCAGGTCGAGGTTCATCTGATAGCGGAGCTTCCAATCCGTGGGTATCGGGGCGTACTCCTCCGAGATGAAGGCGAGGGCCTTCTCGGCCTCGTCCTTGGGGACGATGGCTCGGATGCCCAGCTCTATGGCCTTGTCCGTGGGGACCATCACGGTCATATCCGAGAATTCCAGATAGATCGTGTAGTAGAGGAGCTTCGTGTCCTTGAAGGATTTTTCTTTGATCTCGAGTATCCTGCCTACGCCCTGGCTGGGATACACGATCCGTTGGTCTACCTTGAAGTCCGTGGAGGGGCCCTTATCCATAAGAGGCGACGATAACAGAAAATATACAAAAAGTCAATTTATCGTAGACCTACCTTGCCGATTAACCTAGCCTGCCCTAAATTGCCTGAATGGATCGAGTAAAACGCAAATCTCCCTTCGCCTACGCGGCCTTTCCCCTATTTATCGCCCTCGTGCTCGCCCTCGTCTTCGCGTTCAGAAACGAATTGTGGGGTCTGTTCAAGGATCGGGAGGCGATTCGTGCCTGGATCGAGGGTAGGGGAATCCTGGGTCCCCTGGCTTTCGTGGGGCTCCAGGTACTCCAAGTGGTGATATTCGTCATCCCGGGAGAGCTCGTCCAGGTCGCCGGCGGCTACGTATTCGGCTTCTGGCTGGGCAGTCTGTATACCCTGATCGGCATAACCCTGGGATCCCTCGTCAATTTTTACGCCGGCAGGCTCCTCGGCAGGCCCTTCGTCGAGTCCCTGTTCGCTCGGGACAAGATCGAGAAGGTCGAGGCGGCCACCGGATCGGGCAAGGGCGCGGCGGGCTTCTTCCTCCTCTTCGTCATACCCGGAATCCCCAAGGACGTCCTGTGCTACGTCGCGGGCGTATCCAAGCTGGGCTTCCTCGCCTTCCTGGGCGTGTCGATGGCCGGTCGGCTGCCGGGCATGCTCGGCTCGGCCTATATGGGAAGCGCCGCTTACTCGGGCGCCTACCGCGGCGCGATCGGCGTCCTCGTCGTCGCGGCGACGCTCTTCGTCCTCGGCCTGGCGTTCAAGGAGCGGATCCTGCGGGTGATCGGCCGACTGCTTCATCGGCCGCCCAAGGACGGGCCACCCTCGACCGGCGGGGAGCTCTAGGCGCTTTCGCTCCGAATCAGCCGTTCTCCCGACAGACAGGGGCTCCCGCGCGGGCTAGCCTCCTCCGATCGAAAGGAGGGGAATATGCTCCGCGGAAACCTTATCCCAGCGCTCGCCTGCGCCCTGCTGCTATCCTGCTGCTCCAGCCTCCCCGATCGGGAGGCGATGGGCGCCGATATCTCCGGCTTCGAGCTGCCCGCCGTCCCCGCCCCCGATGAGTCGATGGTCTACGTCGTGCGGCCGTCGGCCGTCGGCGCGTTGGTTCCCTTTAGCGTCTACGTCGACGGCCAGGACCCGCGGCGGCTCCGGGGGAGTACGAGGGCCGGGCAATTCATCTACTTCACGCTCTCCCCGGGCGAGCACGTGATCGTTTCGCAGGCCGAGAACGTCGACAGGCTCCGCGTCGAGACGAGGCCGGGCGACATCCTGTTCGTCGAGCAGGCTCCCCTGCTCGGCCTTCTCAAGGCCGAGAACCTGCTGCGGGTCATATCGAGCGACGAGGGGCGCTACCGGGTGAAGGGCCTGGCGCCCGGGCGCCTCGCCCCGGGCCTCGACGCCGGGCCCGCCGCGGCCGAACCCTCGGCCTCGCTATCCAAGGCTACGCTCGCGGGAGCCTTCGACGGCGCCTCGCCGCGGCTCTTCCCTCGCGGCGCCCTGGGCATCGGCTTCCAGCGCGCCTCGTGGCGAGCCTGGGGGCCCTCGCTCATCAACGACGTGGCGCTGGGCGGCCTTTCCAGGATCTTGAGCCTCGAGACCGTCGTCGGCATCGTACCCAATTGGGATTTCGCGGGCTCCTCCGCCTACGACGCGATGGCGGAGCGGGTCTACATCAGGCCCCTCGCCCTCGGCCGCTCCAGCCTCTACGCCGTCGCGATGGCCGGCGCGGCCTCCTATATCGATTTCAGCGGCGACTACGCGGCGAAGGGCTATGGCCCGATCCTCGGCGCCTACGCGGGAGGGGAGCTCGACCTGCGGACCCTCGCCCCGGCCCTCCCGCCCCTCACCCTCAATTTCGAGGGAGGCTACGAATACAAGTTCGGGTACTACTACTCATACGGCTACCCGACTTTCGGGGCGGGCATCCACTATTGGTTTTGGCTCTGAATACGCGATAAAGATATTATGTCGCCTATCCCCACGAGCAAGGAGCGGATGATGGACATCGTTCACCCGAAAGAGAAGAAGTACTACCGCGTCGCCTTCGTATTCAGCATGATCGTGTACGCTATCCTCGCCCTCATCGTCATCGCCGGCTTCGCGAGCGGGGGGAGGTCGGGGGGGCTCGTCGGCTTCTCCGTGATCCTCGTCCTCGCGGTCTACGTCGGCCTCATATGGCTGGCCTTCTTCTTCGCCCAGGGCTTCTTCGTCGCCCGCCTTCGCAAGAACGCGATCCTGCTCGGCGAGCGGCAGTTCGGCGATGTCCACGCCATGGTCAATTCGATGGCCGCGGAGATGGGCATGAAAGAGCTCCCCGAGGTCTATCTCGTCCAGGAGGGCGGCGCCCTCAACGCCTTCGCCACGAAGTTCCTAAGCCGCGATTTTATCGCCGTCTACTCCGAGGTCTTCGAGCTCGCCTACGCCCAGGGAGAGGACGCGCTGCGGTTCGTGCTGGCGCACGAGCTCGGCCATATCCACCGCCGGCACCTCCGCGGCCGCTGGAAGATCATCCCCGGCTTCATCATTCCCTTCCTCGCGATGGCCTACTCGCGCGCCTGCGAGTACACCTGCGATCGCTACGGCAAGGTCTACGGCAAGCCCTCCGGCAACCAGGGCCTCCTCGTCCTCGCGGCCGGGACCGCCCTCTATGGCAAGGTCAACGAGGCCGACGTGATCAGGCAGGCCGAGTCCGAGCGCGGCTTCTTCATGTGGCTGGCCGAGGCGAGCGCCTCCCACCCCGGGCTCGCCCGGCGCGTCAAGCAGTTCAAGGAATTCTCCGGCGCTTGAATTTAGGCATGCGCCGCCTGAGACTAGGGCGGCGCCGCCCTTTCATGCTATCGTCCCGCCATGGGCCTACGTTACCGTTGCCTCGTCGTGGACCACGACGACACCTCAGTGATGAGCACTCCCGAGATCCACTATCCCGCCCACGTCGAGGCCCTGAGGCGCCTGCGGCCCGGCCTCGATCCCATCGGCCTCTCGGGCTGGCTCTCGAAGAATTTCCACCCGGGCCTGATGGAGTACCTCGCCGGCGAGCTCGGCATGAGCGAGTCGGAGCTCCGGGAGAATTACCGGGTATGGCGCGAGTACACGAGCACGCGGATCCCCGATTTCTTCCCCGGCCTCCTCGGTATCTACGCCGAGTTCAAGGCTCTGGGCGGGATCCTCGTCGTGATCTCCCACTCCGAGGTCGAGATGATCAAGCGCGACTACCGCGCCGCGAGCGCCGCGCAGGAGGCGCCGATGCCCGACCTCTTCTTCGGCTGGGACGACGACCCGGAAAAACGCAAGCCGCATCCCTATCCGCTCCTCGAGACCATGAGGCGCTTCGGCCTCGCGGGTCCCGAGATACTCGTGCTCGACGACCTGAAACCGGGCGCGGACATGGCCATCGCGGCCGGGGCCGATTTCGCCGCCGCCGGCTGGGGGCACTCGATACCCGAGATCCGTTCGGCCATGGAGGGGCTCTGCCGCTACTACCTCGAAGGCGTCGAGGAGCTTCGCCCGATACTTTTCGGCCAAGCCCCCGGACGCAAGACGAGGGCCGTCGAGTCGGTGTAGTATGCCGGTGATGAACGATACCATCGCGCGCCATCCCGTCGACGGCGCCTACAAACTCGCCCTGCGATTTCCCGCCGGCGCCCTCAAGGGCTCGGGCGCCGCCCTCTCCGCCGCCATGTCGGAGGACGGATTCCTCGTCTCCGGGGGGGCATCCTCGCCCTGGCGCTTCGAGGCGATCGTCCGCGAGGGAGACGAGGCCCTTCTCCTCGGTCCCGACTTCGAAGGCCATAGCCTGGGCGAGAGCGCCGACCCGGGCGCGGGACTGCCGCGCCTCCTCGCCGTCGCCCGGGCGCTGTCGCTGCTGCGGGCCGGCGGCCTCCTCCCGCGGGATCTTCGGGCCTCCGGCATCCTCGTCTCCGAGGAGCGGGGCGAAGTCCTCGTGCTGCCGCCGGCCGCGGCCGCCAAGGCCCTGCCCCTTCCCTCGGGCCGCCCTTCGGGCCGCCCCTCCGGCGACGGCGCGAAGGCCGCCGAGGCGGAGGCCTCTTCCCTGCTCGCCCGAGCCGCCTATCGCATCGCGGTCGGCAAGGAGCCCCTCGACGGAGGCAAGATACCGATGGGCATCGCGGCGCCCCGGCTCCATCCGGGGCTGGCCTCCCTCGTCGACGCCGCCCTCTCCGACCCCGCGGGCGCGGGCCTCGAGGCCTGGGCCGCGGCGCTCGAGGCGGCGCGGGAGGCCGGCTGGACCCACGAGCTTCCCCCCGGTGCGGAGGCCGAGATCTCGC
This sequence comes from Spirochaetaceae bacterium, assembly GCA_025355995.1. GTDB lineage: Bacteria > Spirochaetota > Spirochaetia > Treponematales > Rectinemataceae > UBA1306. Next base: position 43,791 of record JANXYQ010000015.1, read on the forward strand.
GGCGCAGGGCCTCCCTCGAGGCGGGGGAGCTGGCCGCGCGCAGGCGCGCCGACTTCTTCCGGAGGCGCGGCGGCGTCCTCCTGGCCGTGGCGGTCGCCGTAGCGGTCATCGCCCTGATCGGAACCGACATGATCCGAGCCCAGTTGGGCAAACCCGATTATTCCTGGCTCACGCCCCGCGAGCTCGTCCAAAGGTACTACCTGGCGGTCGACGGCCTCGACCTGGATTCCCTCGAGGCCTGCGGCGACAAGAAGGCCATCAAGGACGATCAGAGCTACATCATCAACCTCGTGGTGATCACGAAGACGAGGACTGCCTACGAGGGCAAGAGCCCCGTCGTCCGCGCGGTGGATTGGCTGGCGGCGGGCAAGCCGGCCCTCAAGGCCGAGGATTTCCTGTATGGCTTAGCCGGCCTCTCGATATCGGGCGGCGAATCGGTCCCCGCGGGGGCGACGAGCGTCTCGATCGAGGCCCGCTACTCGTTCTGGTCCCTCGACAGGAAGGAGGACCCCTCGGGCGAGCCGAGCAAGTCCTACTCCGTGCCTCTGGAGAACAGGCGCGTCGACTCGCTGGCCCTCGAGCGCGGCAAGAAGGGCTGGAGGATCGTGGGCCTGGCGCGGAAGGTCCTGCCCTAGGGCTTCGGTCCGCGTTCCTCGATTATCTGCCCGGTGAGCAAAGGCGCGAGCCTCTTGTAGGCCATCTCGTCCTCGAAGGAGAGGGCCGCGTGCCGCGCCTCGGTGGAGAGCTTCTGGCTGTCGATGTAGCGGACGAGGACCTCGAGGAGCCCGGCGCAGGTCCGGCGGTGCAGCTCCAGGAACCAGGGCGGCGGATCGCGCACGAGGCCCATCACCGCGGCGACGTGGGGCAGGCAGAGCCCGGACGAGGCCTCGAGCCCCGCGCGCAGCTCGGCCTCGCCCAGGAAGTCGGCGACCAGGCCGACATAGCGCGACTCGGCGTCCGCCTCCTGGTCGCAGGCGACGCACTTCCCTCCGTTGACCGGGGGCGGGGCGCCCTTGGCGAGGGAGCTCGTCGCTAGCTCGAGTATGTTCCTGTAGACGATCGCCGCCCCGAGGCCGTCGTTCGCGGCGCACAGGGCGTGGGCGTGGCGGGAGCATAGTCCGCGCTCGGCGTCGAAGCGGTGCCTCAGGGGGCGATCGTTCGCGCTCTCGTACATGAGGTTCTCGAGCCAGTCGTCGAGCGAGGACCGCGTCTGGTTGCAGACGGGGCAGCCGGCCTCGGCCATGCCCTTCACGAACTTGAAATAGGGCAGGTGCTTCTCGGGCTTGGGGCCACGCTTGGCCCGGCCCCGCGTTCGCTCGAACATCGATGCTCCCTTCTATGCGGTTCAGATCCTGGGCAGGACGGCCGAGTAGTCGTTCTCGACGCCGAGAGAGTCCATCTGGACGGATACCGAGCCGCGGTGGTGGCTGCCGTGGTTGAACCACTGCAGGAAGACCTTCCAGAGCTCGTGCGACTCATCGGCGCCTTTGTAGTTCTTGTACGAGACGGGCGCGGCGAGGGCCGCGTCGTCGAGCTCGGCGACGAAGTCGAGGACGTCGCGGTCGATCTCCCTCATGTCGGCGAAGAGCCGCGCCCCCGCCTCGGCGAAGGGCGCCTTGAGGGACTGGAGGTCGAATTCGGCGAAGCGGCATTTCGCTAGCGCCGCGCTCCGCGGGAAGGCCGCCTTGAGGCGCTTGACCCAGTTCACGTCCGAGCCGAAGAGGTGCTTTAGCTGGTCGTAGACGGTCGGGAAATAGGCGCCCGTGGGAGCGAGCAGCTTGTCCTCGCCGAGATTCTCGACTATCGCGAGGACGCTCTCGTCGACGTTTTTCTTATACAGAGCCAATGCGGCGATGATCTCTCGCATACGGGGCCTCCTTGGTCGGCTCGTCCAGTCTACTCGGGCGGGGGCCGCTGTCAATGACTTCGAGGCGGGATTCGCCGCTTGCCTTCGGCGGCCGGCCGCCGTATTTTACACGGGATGAGAAAAGAGAAGCTCCGGCTCGCCGACTCGCTGCGCCTCGCCGACTCGCTGCGCCTCGCCGTCGCCTTCGCCGCTGCGCTGCTCCTGCTGGCGGCCGCCTTCCTCGCGCTGGCCTCTCCCTCCGGGGGCGCCGGCATGGACGCCCTCCTCGCCGCGGCTTTCTTCCTCGTCTCGATCGAGCTTGTCGCCTCTTTCCCCGCGCCTGTCGCTCGCGTGCCCTCGCCCCCGCGGCTTCGCCCTCCCTCGGCCCGCGCCCCTCCCTCCTTCGCCTGACCGGCGAACGCGCATCGCGCGAAGGAGGACCATCATGTCATTTCGAAAATCGCTTCTGGATGCTTTCCGGCGCTCGCTCGGGCGCCTCTCAGGGACTCCGATAGAGTTCGAACTCTCTCCGTACGAGGCGATAGCCCGAGAGGCGAGGCGCCTGGGCGCGGCGGGCGGCGCGTCCATGGCCGCCTGCCTCGGCCAGGCCGCGGAGGCTTGCGGCAGGACGCTCGCCCTGGAGCCCTTCGACGCCCAGCTCGTCGCGGCCGCGGCGATATGCTCGGGCAAGGTCGCGCAGATGCAGACGGGCGAGGGCAAGACCCTCGCGGCGGCCATGGCCGCCTGCTACTGCGCGAGGCGGGACGGCTGCGTCCATGTCGTCACCGCGAACGACTACCTCGCGCGCAGGGACGCCCGCTGGACGCGGCCTGTCTACGAGGCGCTCGGCCTCTCCGCGGCCTCCGTCGCGGGAGGCGATTCGGCCGACGAGCGCCGCGCCGCGTATCGCGCGGACGTCGTCTACCTGACCGCCAAGGAGCTCGGCTTCGACTATCTCCGCGACGGCCTGGCCTATTCTCCCGACGAGCTGGTCCAGCGCGGCTTCGCGTCCGCTATCGTCGACGAGGCGGACTTCATCCTAATCGACGAGGCGAGGGTCCCCCTCGTCATCGCGGGTCCCGATGCCTCGCCCGGCGCGGCGGACGGCGCCGCAGGCGAGGCCGCGCGGGACGCGGTCGCCGCGGACCTCCTCGCGCGCGCCCTGCGCAGGGGCCTCGACTTCGAGGCGGACCCCGAGGGGCGGCGGGTCTCGCTCACGCTGGCCGGCCAAGCTAGGGTCGAGGACTACTTCGGCCGCGGGGGTATCCATACAGCCGAGGGCGCGCCTTTCTTCGCGCGGGCCCACGCCGCCCTCCACGCCCATAATCTCCTGTCCCGCGACGTCGATTACCTGGTCAAGGACGGCCGCGTCCGCCTGGTAGACGCCTTCACGGGGAGGGTCGTGGAGAAGAGGCAGTGGCCCTGGGGCATCCATGCGGCGCTCGAGGCGAAGGAGGGCTTGGAGATTCGGGCCGAGGGCAGGATCTACGGCTCGATCGCGATCCAGCACCTCATCGGCCTCTACCCGAGGCTCGCCGCGATGACCGCCACCGCGGAGTCCGCGGCCGGGGAATTCGCGGCCGCCTACGGCATGGGGACGGTGGTCGTGCCCCCGACGCGGCCGTCCAGGCGGCGCGACGAGGCGGATGCGGTCTTCCCGGACCGCGCGTCGATGCTGCGGGCCATCGTCGCGGAGACGGTCCGCGAGCACGGCAGGGGAAGGTCCGTCCTCGTGGGCTGCTCTTCGGTGCTCGAGTCCGAGGAGCTCGCGGCCGACCTCGCGGGCGCGGGAGTCGACTGCGTCGTCCTCAACGCGAAGAATGACGAGGAGGAGGCGGCCCTGATCGCGGCGGCTGGGCGCCGGGGCGCGGTGACCGTGTCTACGAACATGGCGGGCAGGGGCGTCGACATCAGGCTGGGCGAGGGGCCCGAGGTCCTCGAGCTCGGAGGGCTCTGCGTGATCGGGGTCGGAAGGCGCGAATCCCGCAGGATCGACGACCAGCTCCGGGGGAGGGCGGGGAGGCAGGGCGATCCCGGGAGCTCGCGCTTCTTCCTGAGCCTCGAGGACCCCCTCTTCGAGAGCTACGGAGTGCGGGCCTTCCTGCCCGCGCGCTTCAGCGAGGCCGCCGCGGGCAGGGAGATCGCCCGGGCCCAGGCCATCCTCGAAGGCCGGAACTCGGACATCCGCCGCTCGCTGCGCAAGTACTCGCTCCTCGTCGAGTACGACCGGCGCTACGTTCGGCGCCTGCGCGACGAGGCCCTGCTCTCGCATCGGCTGCCCGAGGCGGTCGAGGCGGCGGCGGCGGCCGTCCCCGGCGGCGAGTCCGGCGCCGCCCGCGGGGCGATGGCCCTCTCCTTCATCTCGAGGCTCGACGCCGCCTGGGCCGATTACCTCGCCCTCGTCGAGGACGTGAAGGAGGGAATGAGGCTCTTCCGCTACGGTGGCAAGGATCCGGGGATGGAGTACGTCCGGATCGTCGGAGATGCCTTCGAGGCCGCGATGCGCGAACTCGTGGAGGTCGCCGTCGGGGATTGCCTGGCCATACTGGAGGGGAGGGGTAGCGGGGGCTTCGCCGGGGATCTTCCTCCGCGGCCCTCCTCCACCTGGACCTACTCCGCCGCGGAGGACGAGGTCTCGGGTTTCCGTGAGGGACTCGAGTCCCTGTTCCGCGCGCGCTAAGGCGCGATCGATCTTTACGGGAGCGGCATATGGCGCTATCATGGCGACCGAGGGACCTTAACTGAAAAACCTGTCTTTCGCAGAAAAGCCCCGCCTTATCAAGATCTTCCACCTATCGGTCCTCGCCCTGACCTTCGCCCTCGCCTTCGTCTTCTACCCCTTCGCTTCCAAAGGCCTAGTCACCTTGCCCTATTTCGGAGCGACTTATTTCGGTTGCGTCGGCGCCTCGGTCGGCTTGAGCGTCCTCGCCCTGTTCTTCAGGCCGAGCATGAGACTCTACGTCGTCCTTTTCCTGCGCTGCTACGTCCTCATCGTGATGGGCTACAGCATCGGGGCCTTCCTATCCTCGAAGCTGGTCCTAGGCCTGGGACTGATGGTCGAGATCTGCGTCCTCGTGGACTTCCCTCTCAGCCTGGCTTTCTCGGCCCTCGCCCTCGCGACGCTCGGCGCCGCCCAGGCCCTGCCCGTGTTCTTCGGCCCGAGCGGCCTCGTGGACGCCCAGCCCCTGCCGAGCTTCGACGAGCTCTCGGTCCTCTGCCTCGTGCTCGCCTTCGGCGCCGTCGCCGCGGCCTGGGTCTGCCGCATGGCCGCGCGCCAAAAGGAGTTAGGCGACATCGTGCGCATCCAGGAAGCCAACCTGGACTCGCTCGCGGAGCTCAACCTCAACCTGCAGGGCTATGCCCGCACCGTCGACGAGGAATCCTCCGAGCGCGAGCGCAACCGGATCAGCCGCGAGATCCACGATATCTCGGGCTACATCTTCACGAACCTGATCGCCCTCATGGACGCCGCGGGCAGCATGCGGCGCGACGACCAGGCCGGCCTGACGGATATCCTCATCACCGCGCGCAAGACCGCGCAGGAGGGCCTCCGCGAGACGCGCATCGCCCTGCGCAAGCTCCGGGAGGAAAGGCCGGGCATAACGAACAGCCCCCTGGCCATCTTCAAGATCGTCTCGATCTTCCGCAAGATCACGGGGATCGAGGTGGAGCTGAACCTGGGGAACCTCCCGCACTTCCTCTCCCAGGAGCTCAACCTCGCCCTCTACAGGACGGTGCAGGAGGCCCTGACCAACGCCGTCCGCCACGGCAAGGCCACGCGCGTCCGTGTGAATTTCTGGGTCGAGGGCGGCGACCTGCAGCTCACCATCACGGACAACGGGAAGGGAGCCTTCGAGGTGGTCAAGGGCATCGGCCTCACCGGCATGGAGGAGCGGATCGGTGCCCTGGGCGGCGTCGTCCGTGTCGGCCGGGCCCCCGAGGGAGGCTTCGCCCTATCGGTGCAGGTACCCTTGAAGACCGCTCCGGACGCCGTGTAAGCTCGATGCCGATGGAAACCATACGCGTGCTCATCGCCGACGACCAGAGCCTTTTCCTCGAGAGCCTGTCCACCTTCCTCCAGAACTACGCCGAGGACATCGAGGTGGTGGGTCTCGCGAAGAACGGGCTCGAGGCGCTGGAGAAGGCCGCCGAGCTCCATCCGGACATCGTCCTCATGGACGTCCACATGCCGGTCATGGACGGCGTGGAGGCGACCGGCCGGCTCCACGAGTCCCAGCCGGGTGTCAAGATTATCATCCTGTCTACCTACGACGAGGACGAGTACGTGCGCAAGGCGCTGCGCCTCGGCGCGTCGGGTTACCTCCTCAAGGACATCTCCCCGACCGAGCTCATCGCCAGCATCAGGGCGCTCAAGAGCGGCGCCGTGCAGATATCGCCGCAGATCATCGCCAAGCTCATGCAAAGCCTCGCCGCCGAGGAGCCCTCGCCCGTGCGCGCGATCGCGGAGAAGCTGGAATGGTTCGAGAGCCTCACCCGCAGGGAGCGCGAGGTCTTTACCCTCATCGCCACGGGCTACGACAACGCGCAGATCGCCGGCCAGCTCCACATCGCCGAGCACACGGTCCGGAACCAGGTCAGCACGATCTATTCCAAGCTCGGCGTCCAGGACCGCTTCCAGATCATCCAGCTCGCCAACAAGATCCGTTACCACGAATAGCAATCCGGGACAATTGTACCGCCCGAATCCCGGCAAACCGTGATTCTTGTCTCTTGCGGCCTTGCCAAATGGGGATAAAACTATATCTAGCCCGAATGGCGGCGACCCCAACTCTCTCAAGGAGGCCTCTTGTGAAAAAAGGTTTAGTAGCGGCACTCGCGCTGGTTCTCGTCATGGCGTTCGTGCCCAGCTTGTCGGCTCAAAAGAAGCTGACCGTCTGGTGCTGGGATCCGGCCTTCAACGTGTATTCGATGAAGCAGGCCGCGGATCTCTATAACAAGTCCCATGCCGACGTCTCTATCGAGATCGTCGACATGGCCCAGGACATCGAGGCGAAGATCATCGCCGGGCTCCAGTCGGGCGGCGCTGGCCTCCCCGACATCGCTCTCTTCCAGGATTTCCGCCAGGAGCAGTTCCTCACGGATTATCCGAAGGCCTTCGTCGACCTAAAGGCCGCCGGCATCGACTTCAGCAAGTTCGCCCCCTATAAGGTCGGCACCTTGACCGTCGGCAAGGCCGTTTACGGCATCCCCTTCGACACCGGCTCCACGGGCCTCTGGCTCCGCACCGACTACATCAAGGCCGCCGGCCTCAACCCCGACGATTATCAGAAGAACATGACCTGGTCGGACGTGATCAAGCTCGGCGTCGCGGTCAAGGCCAAGACGGGCAAGCCCCTCATCGCCTACCAGAGCGACAACTTCGACATGCTCCGCATCGTCGTCCAGTCCACCGGCGGCCAGTTCTTCAATCCCGACGGCTCCCTTAATCTCCGCAGCGACGCCTTCAAGAAGTCCCTCGCCCTCTTCAAGGAACTGAACGACAAGGGCCTCCTCTATATGTCCGAGGGCTGGAGCAACTGGGTAAACGCGATCAACAGCGACCAGACCGCCGCCTTCCTGAACGCGATCTGGATGGTCGGCACCGTCAAGTCCAGGCCCGAGAACAAGGGCAAGTACATGGTCGTCCCGACCCCCCTCATCGAGGGCGTCAAGGGCGCGGCCAACGCCTCCAACAATGGCGGCTCGGGCTGGATGGTCTTCGCGTCGAGCCCCAACAAGGCCCTTGCCATCGACTTCCTCAAGTCCACCTGGGCGAGCTCCGACCCCGCCGCCCTTGAGTTCTACAACACTATCCTCAAGGGCGTCGGCGCGATGGGCTGCTACCTTCCCTCCCAGAAGGGCTCCAACTACACTGCGGCCGACGAGTTCTTCTACAAGAGCCAGCCGGTGTACAAGGACTTCGCCACATGGATGGCCAAGGTCCCCGTCCTCAAGTACACGCCCAACTACACCGCGATGCGCGACTCCGTCGCCCACGCCACGCTCCTGTACTTCCAG
>JANXYQ010000027.1 GCA_025355995.1 Spirochaetaceae bacterium
CAACTCCCCCCTGGCGATTTTCGAGAGGCAGGGTTTCGAGCGGTCGCGACGCCTCGGGAAAAACCATTGGGTGGTGACCAAGATCGTCCGATGCTTCGCGATATCGGATTATCCTAAATTAAGCTCGAGACGCAAGGTATCGCCGACCTGAATTTTCTCAGCTGCTTGTACTGCCTTTTTTTAATGGCACGAGATATCTGCTATCTTTCGGGAAAAGCGAGGTTTCCCATTGGTTTTTCCCAATTTTTGCCAGTACGGGGATGCATCCCCAGCGATAGGATAGCCTCGCCATCGAATGAAATGGTCTTAAGCCGGCCGCGTCATTCCTTGTTACCTCCCTAAAGAAGGATTCCATTTTCCCTGCGGGAGCGAAGGCGACGATGATCCTGCCTATGCCGTCCCCGACATGGGCCCACAGGTGCGGGACCTTTCTTGGGGCCAACAACGAGTCCCCTGGATGCAATTCAAATCGTTCGTCCCCTATCTCGAAGGAAAAGACTCCTTCCACGCAATTAAACATTCGTCCCGATAGAGATGCAAATGCTTAGCGGGACCGCCTCTGCTCCTGAACGCATTCTCGAGAACGAACATATCCTGGCTCGCCGGCGACGGACTTGATTTCCTGCCTCATTTCGCACCCCCTCGACCAAAGGCAAGCGATCTAGTGCCATGATGGAAGGGAGGATAGCAACGAGACTGCCCCTCGGATCAGGACACTATGCTGATCTCCGTCTTGACCGAATTGGCGATGTAACAGTCATGGTGTGCCCTCTCATGAAGCCTCGAGAGCTCCTCGGGAGATGGCGGATTCCCGTCGAATTCGATCAAGGGCTTGAGCTCGATCCGCGAGATTCACTCTCGGCCGGCCTCGTCCTTCTCCATGTATCCGATCGCCGCGTCGCTGTACTTCCTGATGACGCGTTTATCCCAATACGCCAGGAACAGGAAGGTCAGCATATGGCAGCTCGAAACCGAGGCGACGAACCGGCTTCGCCCCGAAGCGGAAATCAAGTATCCGACAACGAGGGTCCCGACGACCGACATCAGGAAATAGCCGCCGTTCAGCGCGACGAAGGAAAAGCCCAACAGGACTATCCCTACCAGGAGCAGCCGAAGCGCCTTGCTCGACTTGACGAGGGAAAGAGAGCCCCTGAGGAAAACCTCGAGGCTCCCATGCTCGGTCGGCCGCTTCCCGTCGTACTTGTTGTCGCCGGGGAAAAGCCTAGCCCACCAGGCGGGCAGGCCCCCCCCGAGCAAGGCGCCGAGCGCCGATCCGAGCGTCTCCCTGACATTCATCGCCGTAATGATCCGATGAAGCCGTTCCTTCCCGCGCCTGGCCAGGTAGCCGTCGATGAAATCCGATTCGATCGAGCCCGAAGAGGCAGAACCCCGGCCGATCCGGTCGGTGAGGATCATGAGGACCATGATCGGGCTGATGACACCGATCACCATCCAATGCAGGAAGCGATTTACGACCGCTAGTGCCACGCCCCCCCATGCCTTCGGCGCATTGCCCCGTCGCGGCGGGTCGCTCGGGGAGAGGAAGCCTCCCCGAGCGGCCGCGCTGGCGCGTGACTATCTTTCGATTACTTCTTCCCGTACAGGGGCCCCAGCGCCTCGCAGGCGCGGTAGTCGGCGCCCTCGGCCTCCATGCCCATCGCGTTCCAGTAGCTGGGCCTAAAGACCTTGGCCTCGTCGACGTTGTGCATGCACACCGGGATGCGCAGCATCGAGGCGAGGGCGATGAGGTCGGCGCCGACGTGGCCGTAGCAGACGGCGCCGTGGTTGGCCCCCCAGGCGGCCATCACGGAGTAGACGTCCTTGAAGGGACCCTTCCCGTTGAGCCGTGGCACGAACCAGGTGGTCGGCCAGGTCTCGCTGGTGCGCTTGTCCAGCGCGTCGTGGACGCTCTCGGGCAGGGTCGCGGTGAGCCCTTCCGCGATCTGGAGGACGGGGCCCAGGCCCTTCACGAGGTTAAGGCGGCTCATCGTGACCGGCATGCCGCCCTCGGTGAGGAAGTCGGAGGAATAGCCGCCGCCGCGGAAGTAGCCGAGGTCGGCGTAGCGCCAGCTCGTTGCGTCGAGGCAAGCGCCCGCCTCCTGGGGCGTGACCTCCCAGTAGGGCTTCATGGCGGGCTTGCCGTCCCTGCGCTGCTTGCCGGTGCCGTCCATCGTGGTCGAGCCGGAGTTGATGAGGTGGATGAAGCCGCCCGCGGCGTCGCCGACGGGCTTCCAGCCTGTGACGCGCTGGACGGCCTCGGGGCTCCAGTAGGTGCGCACGTCGGAGAAGATCTGCGAGGTCCCGGTGAGGAGGTGGCCGAAGAGCATGGCCGCGCCGTTGAGGGCGTCGTTCTCGGTGGCGACGACGTAGGGCTGACGGATGCCGTTCCAGTCGAAGCTCGAGTTGAGGACGGTCTCCATGAAGTCCCCGTTGGGGAAGTGGTCGGTCCAGGCCCGCTGGCCCTGGAAGCCCGCGAGGATGGCGTTGTGTCCCAGGGATTCCTCGACGAGGCCCTTCCGCTTGAGGTCGGGATTGCCGACCATGAGGTCCCGGACTATCATCGCCATCTTCACGCTGGTGGCCCAGGCCTTGTCCTTGCGCTCACGGCCGTGCTGGGCCGCCGGGGCGTTGATGTCCGAGCCCTCGCGGCAGTTGGCCTTGGTCCAGTCGAGGGCGCGCTTGAACTCGGCGTCCGAGTAGATCTTCTCCTCGATCCGGCGCGCGAGCTCGCTCATGTCGACGTACTCGTTCCTCATCCCCAGGTAATCCTGGAAGAAATCCGGGTCGACCGTGGAGCCCGCGATGCCCATCGACACCGAGCCGACCGAGAGGTAGGACTTGCCCCTCATCCAGGCAGCCGCGAGGCCGGCGCGGGCGAAGCGGAGGATCTTCTCGGCGACGTCGGCGGGGATGCTCGAGGTGTCCTTGAGGTCCTGCACGTCGCGGCCGTAGATGCCGAAGGCGGGCAGGCCCTTCTGGCTGTGGGCGGCGAGGACCGCGGCGAGATAGACCGCGCCGGGCCTGTCGGTACCGTTGAAGCCCCAGACGGCCTTGATCGTGTGCGGGTCCATGTCCATGGTCTCGGAGCCGTAGCACCAGCAGGGCGTGACGGTGAGAGTGACGGCCACGCCCTCGCGGGCGAACTTGTCGGCGCAGGAACTCGCCTCGGCGACGCCGCCGATGCAGGAGTCGGCGATCACGCACTCGATCTCATGGCCGCTCGGGTGGCGCAGGTTCCCCGAGATGAGCGCGGCCGCGGCGCGGGCCATGGCCATCGTCGGCTCCTCCAGCGACTCGCGGACGCCGTTGCGACGGCCGTCGATCGTCGGCCTGATGCCGATCTTGGGAAGGCCGCCCTTGAGCCTCATCGCCGGAGCCTGAACCTTCATGCCTGAAACGTCTGCCATGCTGTCCTCCTATTGGTATCGCACATCGTGCTTGATCAAGGTCGCGGGAAGCCTCTCGGTCCGGGGCGAGGCGGAACGGTCGCCGGAGATCCGGCCGAGGAGGATCCGCGCGGCGCGGACGCCCATCTCGGCGACGGGCTGGGAGAGCGAGTAGCGGCAAAAGCGGAGCAGGGGCGAGTAGGGCATCTCGTCGAAGGCCGCGATGGCCACTCCGGCCGACCGGGAGGGAGATTCCTCCGAGACGAGGTAATTGGTCGCGCCCACGTGGACGTAGGCGTTGACGAGGAAATACGCGTCCGGCGCGCCCGGCCTAGCCCGCATGGCGCGCATGGCCTCGTAGCCAGAGGCGACATGGAGGCCGGTGAAGCTCGTGAACTCCTCCTCGACCGGGAGCCCGAGCTCGCGCATCGCGCGCAGCCAGCCCTCGTAGCGCTCGCGGGCGGTCGAGAGCTCGAGGCTGCCCCCGATGAAGCCCATGCGCCGGTGCCCGTCGGCCGCCAGGGCCGCGGTCGCCCGGTAGGCGCCGCCCTCGTTGTCGACGAGGACGGCGTCGGCCTCGAGGCCCGGGGCGAGGCGGTCGACGAGGACCAGAGGGGTCTCCGCGCGACCCGCGTCCCGCGCGCGGCGCTGGCGCTCGCGGTCGAGGCACTCGCCGGAACCCGTCGCGGGGATCACGACGAGGCCGTCGACCAGGCGCTCGGCGAGGTGCCGCATCCTCTTGACCTCCTCCTCCGCGCTCTCCCAGGACGAGCAGACGATCAGGCCGTAGCCGGCGCCGGAAAGCTCGCGGTCCATGCTCTCGGCCAGCAGCATGAAGAAATCGCTGGCGAGCTCCGGCGCGATCACCCCGACCGTGCGCGTGGAGCGAGTCTTGAGGCTGCGCGCGACGTGGTTCATCGTGTAGCCGAGGGCCTCGACCGCGCCGCGCACCTTGGCGGCAGCTGCCGGGGACACCGAGGCGTCGCCGTTGAGGGCCCGGGATACTGTGGCGGTCGAGAGGCCCGCCGCGAGGGCGACGTCGCGGATAGTCGCGTTCAAGCTATCCTCCCCGCGGGAAGCTCGGCTATACTCGGCGGCAACGAGGGGGAAGAACCATGGCGGACGAGGCTGCGGAGTATTGGAGCGCATTCGAGAAGGAGACCGGGGAAAAGGTCGTGGCCCGGAGCATCGGCGAATTCTATAGGGCCCGGGACGACTCCTCCGGGCTGTGGGGCCTCCTCGTGCTGACGGACAAGTCCTTCCGATTCAAGCATATGCCGAGCGAGAACTGGCTCAGCTCGATGTTCAGGCGCGCCGACAAGTCCCGCCCCGCGGCGCCCGTTGAGATCACGATCCCGCGCGCCAACATCCTGTCCCTGCACGTGCCCGCGCGAGGCTTCTTCGCGCGCCTCCTCGGCCCGGCCTTCCAGCGCTTCACGATCACGGCCCGCGACGCCGGCGTCGCGATCGAAGCCGCGGGCGAGAAGAACTACCTCTTCTCCTTCGACCCTAGCAGCGGGATACTGGCCGCCCTGCAGAAGGCCGCCGCGGAGCTTAAGGCCGAATAGGGGCTGCGAGAGGAACTCAGTACCAACGGTTCCCGACGATCCCGGCCGGGGATTCATCCCCGGCTGTCCTTGACGGGGATGACACCCTTCTTCAAGATGATATTGCCGTATTTCACGGTCTCGCCGGTCATCACGACCGCGAAGGCCTTCTTCGCTCGGTCGTAGAAGGCGAAACGCTCGATGCGCGAGATCGCGGGAGCCGAAGGCCAGTGCTTGTCGACCTGGGCCCTGTACGCCGACTCGACGGAGGCGTCGAGCGCGTCGCCGGGCACAGGCGCCATCATCATGACCGGCGCGGCGTCGTAGGAATCGAGATTCATGAGGGCGAGGATGCCGTCGAGCAGGGCCGGGATTCGGATACCGTCCGCGCGGATAACCCGCGCATTGCAGCTATCCCCCGGGAAAAAAGCGTCGGCGAGAACGATTTCATCGCCGTGTCCCATTCGATAGAGGACCGAGAGAAGCTCCGCCGAGATGCAGGGCGCGACGCCGATTAGCATAGCTGTGCCTCCAGAACTGAATAAATGTAATCGTTTACCGAAATGTATTATTTGTCAAATGCTTTTTGTAATCGATTACAATACACTCAGGTTAGAACTCGACGACTAAGCTGGAATTCGAGCTAGTCTCGACCAGGAGTGCCGAAAAACACACATCGAGTCCAGTATCCTCGATTGTCGATTCCCAAAAACAAGGCATACGCTCAATACGTCGCGCCTCGAGCCGACATATCACAGATCCACCGCGAGCGGTACAGCGCTCGCGACAGGAGAGCGTTCATGAAGAAACTCGTCGTCATCGCCCTAGTCCTCGCCGTCCTCGCCGGCGGAGTCTTCGCCGCCCCGAAGCCGGTCATCGGCGCGCTGATCCGCAACTTGGATGAGCAGTTCGTCGCGGACTACGCGGCCAACCTCAAGGTCCTCGCCGCCAAGGCCGGCGTGGATCTCAAGCTACTCGATTCCCGCTCCGATCAGGCCACCCAGCTCGACCAGCTCAACACCCTGATCACCCAGGGCGTCAAGTTCTTCGTCATCGTCCCGAACCAGACCGAGGCCACCGAGCAGATGGCCAAGGCCATCCAGGCCGTCGGCGGCGGCGCCGCGTTCTCCAACATCCAGCCCTCGGTCGCCGCCCTCAAGGTCGGCCCGAACTTCTTCCTCGCTTCCTCCCCCGAGTCCGTAGCCGGCAGCATCCAGGCCGACATCATCGACAACTACTTCAAGAAGAACCCGGGCAAGCTCGCCGCGGGCAAGACCATCAATGCCCTCTTCCTCCTCGGCCAGCTCGGCCACCCCGCCCAGAAGTACCGCACCGAGGCCGTAAAGGCCGGCCTGGTCGCCAAGGGCTACAAGCTCAACGTGATCGCCGAGGACACCGCCAACTGGAAGCCGGACGAGGCCCAGCAGAAGATGGACGCCTGGATCGCCGCCTATAACGGCAAGTTCAACATCGTCATCACCAACAACGACGGCATGGCCCTCGGCGCCGTGGAGTCCCTCCTCACCGCCAAGTACACCAAGTCCGACGCCGCCGACGGCACCATCCTCAAGGTACCGGTGCTCGGCGTGGACGCCACCCAGGTCGCCCTCAAGTCCATGTCCGAGGACAAGCTCTACGCGACGGTCCTCCAGGACTCCGTCGGCCAGTCCTCGACCGCCTTCGAGCTCGCCCTGGCGATGGCCACCGGCAAGTACAAGCCCGGCTTCAAGGCCTGGGGACTCAGCCCCGAGACCAAGCCCGGCTCCGAGGCCCCCGCGAACGACGCGGCCGTCATCGGCCAGTGCTACCTCGTCCCATTCAAGGCCGTAACCAAGGACAACTACAAGTCCTTCATGACCAAGTAAGGCGCCTAGACTGAATAGATGACACGGAGGGCAGGGAGTTCTTGAGAGCGCGGCGCGGGAAGGAGGGATGGGAAAGGCGAGGTCCTCGGGCCGATACCTTCCAGCTCCCGGATATTCCCTCCGCGTCCTCCGGGATCTCCGTGTCCTCCGTGTCCTTTTTGCCGTATACTGCTCCTGCATTCGGAGGGTTTCGATGTCGGACGATAGCCGCGAGTACGTCCTGGAGATGGTCGGCGTTTCCAAGAGCTTCCCGGGCGTCCACGCGCTGGACGGGGTAAGCTTGCGCGTGCGGCCGGGCAAGGTCCACGCCCTCATGGGCGAGAACGGCGCCGGCAAGTCCACGCTCATGAAGTGCCTGTTCGGGATCTACCGAGAGGACGCCGGCGAGATAACGCTCAAGGGCGAGAAGGTGAAATTCCATAGCGCGAAGGACGCCCTCGAGGCCGGCGTATCGATGATCCACCAGGAGCTCTCGAACGTCCCCGAGCGTTCGGTGCGCGAGAACATCTGGCTGGGGCGGGAGCCCCTCCGGCGCATCGGGCCTATGGGCTTCCTCGACCACAAGAAGATGCACGAGGACACCACGGTCCTCATGAAGAGCCTCGACATGGAGATAGACCCGGCCGAGCGCATGGGCGGGCTGTCGATATCCAAGCAGCAGGCCTGCGAGATAGCCAAAGCCGTATCGTACAACGCGTCGGTCGTCGTCATGGACGAGCCGAGCTCGAGCTTGACGGAGACCGAGACCGCGCACCTCTTCAAGATCATACGGGACCTCACGTCCAAGGGCGTGGCGGTCATCTACATATCGCACAAGATGAGCGAGATCTTCCAGGTGGCCGACGAGGTCTCCATCATGCGGGACGGGAGGATGATCGGCACCTTCCCCGTCGCCGACATCGATGAAGACAGGCTGATCAAGCTCATGGTCGGGCGCGACAACACCCACCGCTTCCCTCCGGTGGAGTCGACGCCCGGGCCGATCCGGCTCGAGATCAGGGACCTGACCTCGGCGAACCCCCGCTCCTTCAAGAACGTGAGCTTCGAGCTCCGGCAGGGCGAGATCCTCGGGATCGGCGGCCTTGTCGGCGCCCAGCGCACCGAGCTGGTGGAGGCGATCTTCGGCCTGCGCCGGCTGGCCTCCGGCGAGATCCTCGTCGACGGCGAGAAGGCGGAGATCCGCACGCCCCGCGACGCGATCGCCAGAGGAATCGCCTTCATCACCGAGGACCGCCGCGGCTCGGGAATCTTCCCCCTGCTATCGATCACGATGAACACGGCCATCGCCTCGCTGGACAGCTACGTCAGCCCCGCCCTCCTGCTCGAGCACAAGCGGATCGAGGCCGAGTCCCGTAAGCTCAACGAGGCGCTCAGGACCAAGACCCCCTCGATGTCCACCCTGATCCAGAACCTCTCCGGGGGCAACCAGCAGAAGGTCCTCGTCAGCCGCTGGCTCATGACCCTCCCCGACATCCTCATCATGGACGAGCCGACGCGCGGCATCGACGTCGGGGCGAAATTCGAGATCTACACCCTGATGGCGGACCTGGCCAAGAACGGCAAGTCGATAATCATGGTATCCTCCGAAATGCCCGAGCTCATCGGCATGTCCCATAGGGTAATGGTCCTCTGCGCGGGCCGCCACACGGGCACGCTCGAGAAGGCCCAGGCCACGCAAGAAAGCATCATGCGCCTAGCGACGCAGTTCGAGTAACGACTAAGGAGAAATCGATGGCCGCAAATAACGCAGCCGGGACGCTCGAGGCTAGGAAGGGCTTCAGGGCCTTCATCAGCAAGAACACCAACCTCGTGACCTTCATCACCCTCGCGGTGGGCCTCGGCCTGCTCACGAGCGGGAGGTCCTTCGAGTGGCCCTCCGTCCGCAACCTGATGATCGCCGAATCGGTGCGCGCCTTCGCGGCGCTCGGCGTCGGCATGATCATCATCACGAGGGGCATCGACCTGTCGATAGGCTACGTCGTCTGCCTCGTGGCGAGCGTCGCGGCCTCCTTCGCGCAGACGCCCGACTACACGGCGGCCCTCTACCCGGGGATCGACTTCCCGCTCTGGCTCCCCCTCATGGCGGGCGTCGTGACGGGCGGCATCTTCGGGCTCTTCAACGGCGTGCTGATAGCCTACGGCAAGCTGCCGGCCTTCATCGCGACCCTCGGCACCATGTCGATCGCCCGCGGCGCCCAGCTGATCTACACCAGGGCAGCGGTGGTCGGGAGCCTCAAGGACTCCTACAAGGTCATATCGCAGGGCTCGCTCGGCCCGATACCCAACCTCGCGATCTACGTCGCGATCGCATGCGTGTTCATCTGGATACTCCTTCGGCACACGAAGCGGGGCACCAACTTCTACGCCATCGGCGGCAACTCCATGGCCGCCAGGGTCTCGGGCATCAACGTCGAGCGGGAGACCGTGGTCGTATACACCTACGCGGGACTCCTATACGGCATCGCGGGCTGCCTCCTCGCCGGCAGGCTGGGCCTGGCCAACGCCCTCACCGCCAACGGCATGGAGCTTGACGCCATCGCCGCGGTCACGGTTGGAGGCATCTCACAGACGGGCGGAGTGGGCACGATGAGCGGCATGATCATCGGCGTCCTCACCCTCGGCATCATCAACTACGGGATGACCTACCTGGGCGTCGATTCCTACTACCAGCTCCTCGTGAAGGGCTTCATCATCATCGTCGCGGTCTGGTTCGACATGAAGAAATACGCGAGGCGCGCCTAGTGCCCATGCTATACTGAGGATGCATCTCACCGCGGAACGAAGTCTAGCGAGACGCTTGGCCATTTAGGATTCCAAGCCCTAGCGAAGCGTTGGGGCGCGGAGGGAAGAGGAGGGAGGACGGGAAGCGATTCGCATTCCTCCCTCCCTCGCTCCTCTCCGCGTCCTCCGCGATGAATTCTTACTGCAGTCTGGGCGGGGGTTAGGCGGGATGTACCGGTTCCTGATGGTCGACGACGAGGAAATCGTGCGTCGCGGCTTCGAGACGAAGATCGACTGGGCCGGGCAGGGCTTCGAATTCCTCCCGCCCTGCGACAACGGCCGCGACGCGATCGCGGCCATCGACGAATCTCCGCCCGACGTCGTCATGACCGACATCCACATGCCCCACGCGGACGGCATCTCGGTCGCCGCCCACGTCATGGAGAGGCACCCCGGCATCGTCGTCGTGATCCTCTCGGGATACGACGAATTCACCTACGCCCAGGCGGCGATCCGCAACAACGTCTTCGATTACGTGCTCAAGCCCGTCTCCTCGCGCGACCTCTCCGCGCTGCTCGCCAAGCTCAAGGCCAAGCTGGACGCGGACCGCCGCTCCCGCGAGGATGAGAGCGCGCTCAAGGAGCGGGCCGAGCTCTCGGGGGACCTGCTGCGCGACAGGGGCCTCGCCGAGTTCGTCTCGGGAACCTCCCCTCCCCCCTCGGCCGCGGAGGCCGAGGCCGTCCTCGGCTTCGACCCGGGACCGCCGCTCGCCTGCGCCGCCCTCGCCGTGGAGGGCGACGCCGGCGAGGGAACGGCCGCGCCGGGGACGATCCGGGAGCGGCTCGCGAAGGCCTTGAAGCAGACGAGGCGATCGGCGGCCTTCTTCCCATCCGAGGGGCGCGGCGCCGCGCTCGTCCTTGAGCCCGGCCTGGAACGATGCCGCGCCGCCGCACTCGCCGTCGCCTCTGCCCTCCTGGCGGAAGGGGCCGCCGACCAGCGGGCCGGAACGGGCCTGCGCGTAGGGGTCGGGCGGGCCTACGCCGAGTGGATAGACGCCCCGCGCTCCTACGCGGAGGCCGTCGCCGCCCTATCCTACCGGCTCGTCCGGGAGCCCACGGAGCCCTTCGCCTACGTCCAGGCGAGCGAGGACAGGGACGCCCTTGTCGAGCTGCGATCGCTCGAGGAGAGGCTCTGCCTCGGGCTGCGCACCGGCGCCGCCGCCCGCGTGCCCGAGCTCTCGGCCTCGTACATCGCGGCCCTCGCCGCGGCCGACCTCTCGCCCCAACGAGTGCGCCACGAGGTGCTCGCCCTCTTCTCCCGCGCGCGCGACGAGCTCGCCGGCATCGGGGTCTCGGCCGCGGTCCTCTCGAGCAAGCTGGCCAGCGACTACTACCGCTTCGCCGAGGGCCTCGACCGGCCCCAGGCCATAGCGGCGGCCCTCCTGCGCCTCTCCGAGGTGGCCGCGGGGACCCTGGAAGACTCGAGCCACCACGAGCCCGAGTGGAAGATCCTCGATTTCAAGGAGTTCGTGGCCAGGCATTACGCAGACCCCGCCCTGTCCCTCGGCAAGGCGGCCGAGCGCCTCTCGATAAGCGAGAGCTACCTCTCCAAGCTGCTGCGACGGAGGCTGTCCAGCTCCTTCGTCGATTACGTCTCCGAATACCGCATCGAGCGCGCCAAGGAGCTGCTCGCCGCCAGCGACATGATGGGCTACGAGGTGGCCGAGGCCGTAGGCTATCCCGACGCGCGCTACTTCGCGTCGCTGTTCAAGAAGCGCGTCGGCATGACGCCCTCCGACTACCGCAAGTCGCTGGGAAGCGGGCGATGAAAATACGCCGAATACAGGCCACCCTGGTGCGCGCCTTCGCGGCGATAGTCGTCATGACCATAGTCCTCATCGGCGCGGTCACGCTCGATTTCTTCCGCCGGACCCTCGTGGACTCGGCGGAGCAGAGCACCATGCAGTTCGCCGCGCAGCTATCCAGGATCGTGGACAACTACATCGGCTACATGAACGACATCGCCCTCGTCGTGATGGAGGACGAGGACGTGCGCGCCTACATGGCCGCGCCGGCCGGAAGCGCGCCCAGGGACAGGACGAGGATCGGCCAGTTCCTGGGCTCGATACGCAAGGTCAGGACGGACATCGACGGGGTGTTCCTCCTGCCGCGCCGCGGGGGCGCTGACGGCATCGCGCCCGCGGACGTGATCGCCTCCTCGCCCGGGGCGAAGGTGAACCCGGACTACGACTTCGGCCGCGTGGCCCAAGCGAAGCTCGGAGCCAGGGTCGAGGAACCCTTCGTCTCGTCGGCCCATGTCGAGAACATGATCGACGGGCGCTATCCCTGGGTCATATCCCTCGTGCGCGAGTTCAGGGGCAGGGACGGGGCGCCCCAGGGATACATCCAGGTCGACCTCAACTACGCGATAATCGAGGACCTTTGCAAGGACATCCAGCTCGGCTCCTCCGGCTACGTCTTCATCATCGGCGCGGGCGGCGACATCGTCTACCACCCGCGCCAGCAGCTGGTATACGGCAACCTGAAGACCGAGAGGATCGCGGAGCTGCTCGCCCTGCGCGCGGGCTTCCTCACCTCGAGGGTCGACGGCCGCGAGATACTCTACACGGCCAAGGGCTCGGAGCGGACGGGCTGGATCATCGTCGTCGTGTCCTACCTCTCGGAACTCCTCGCAGGATCGCAGCGCGCGGTCTATACGTTCGCCCTCCTCGCGATCCTCTGCTTCGCGGTGTCCGTCCTCGTCTCCTCCTTCGTCTCGGTCCGGATATCGAGGCCCATCGAGGCTCTGAGGAAGTCGATGCAAGAAGTCGAGAAGGGCAACTTCGACATGGACATCACCGTCGAATGCTCCAACGAGGTATACCAGCTCGCGCGCGACTGCGACATCGCGGTCAAGAAGGTCCGCGACCTCATCGAGCAGAATCGCAAGGAAGGCGAGCAGAAGCGCCTGCTCGAGCTCCGGGCCCTCCAGGGCCAGATCAACCCGCACTTCCTGTACAACACCCTCGACTCGATCATCTGGATGATCGAGCTCGGCGAGAACGAGAGGGCGATAGACGTCACCTCCTCGCTGGCCCGCTTCTTCCGCCTCGGCATCAGCAGGGGCTCCGAGATCATCACCATCCGCACGGAGATCGACTACCTCGAGACCTACCTCTCGATCCAGAAGATGCGCTACCAGGACAAGCTCGACTACGAGATCGCCTTCCAGCCCGAGCTCTTCGGCTATCGGATCCTCAAGCTCCTCGTGCAGCCCCTCGTCGAGAACGCGATCTACCACGGCATCAAGAACAAGGAGAGCCCTGGGATGCTGAGGGTGTCCGGCGAGCGCGCGGGCGAGACCATGCTGATACGAGTAGCCGACGACGGCGTGGGCATGCCCCCGGAGCGCCTCGCGGCCCTCCGGGCCACCCTCGCCGAGCCGGTCGGCCACGGCGCCCAGGCCCACGCCGACGTACCCGGCGGCGTGGGGGTGCGCAACGTGAGGGAGCGCATCGCCCTGTATTTCGGGGCCGAATACGGCCTCTCCTTCGAGTCCAGCCTCGGCGTCGGGACGACGGCGACGATCAGGATCCCTCTCGTCGAGGAGGCGGAGCCATGAGGGACAGAAGCATCGTCGCGATGATAGCGCTGGCGCTCGTCGCGGCCATAGTGATCACCGTCGCGTACCGCAGGGACGCCGGCCCTAAGGCCGAGAGGGAGAAGGTCGTGGCGATCTTCAAGACGGCGGGGACCTCCAACGCGTTCTGGTCCTCGGTGCGCGACGGAGTGGAGTCCGGCGCCAAGGACTTCGGCCTGGAAGTCGCCATACGCGCTCCCCGCGACGAGATCTACGTCGACGAGCAGATACAGATAATGAGGGGCGCGATCGCCGAAAGGCCCGCGGCCATCGTCCTCGCGGCGGGCGATTTCCATCGGCTCGTCGCCCCCGTCAAGGAAGCCAAGGCCAGGGGCATCCGGGTCGTGTGCGTCGATTCCTTCATAGAGTCCGAGGACGCGGACGCCAAGATCGGCACGGACAATTTCGAGGCGGGGCAGAAATGCGGCGCGGCCCTCCTGCGGCATCTCGCCCTGGAGCCGAGGTCCGGCAAGCCCCGCATCGCCGTGATGAGCTACGTGCAGGGCAGCTCCACGGCCATAGGGAGGGAATCGGGCCTCCGCTCGGCCCTGGGCGACGAGGCCCTGGTGGCCGGGACGAGCTACAGCTCCTCGGAGGACCAGATCGCCTACTCCCAGGCGAAGGATTTCCTGGCCAAGGACGCGGGGCTCGACGGCATCGCCGCCTTGAACCTCCCCACCCTGCTCGGTGCGGCCCGAGCCCTGGCCGAGTCGGGCCGCAAGGATTCCGTCGCCCTCGTCGGCGTAGACAGCTCCGCCGAGGTGCTGAAGTACGTGGAGCGCGGCGTAATCCGCGACGCCATCGTCCAGAAACCCTTCAACATGGGCTACCTCTCGATGGAGACCGTGCGCGAGCTCCTCTCCGGCAGGAAGCCCAAGGCATATACCAACACTGGATCCGTCGACATCGACAAGGCCAACATGTTCGAGCCCGAGAACCAGAAGCTGCTGTTCCCCGTCGCCGGCAAATAGCCGGCGAATCGCCCGATGGCTCGGGGCCGCACCGTATGCTACCATCGGCCCATGAAGCGCATCACCGGCATCATCTCGATGGGGATCGCGGCGATACTCGCTTTCTCCTGCGCCCCGGCCCCGGAAGGGGTCAGGGAATTCACGAGACTGAGCTTCACGCCGCCGGCGACCACGGCGGCGGGCGCTCCCGTCACCGGGCCTTACTAGCACGCAGCCATGTGTAAAGCGATTTCTGAGAAATGCCGAGTCGCTCGGCGACCTCTCGTACCGAATGGCCACCTTCGACAACCTGCTTGATGGCACCTTCCTTGAACTCATCTGAATAGATCGCGACTCCCACAGGCACCTCCTGTGGCTACCACATTGTAACCTGAAAGTGTCTACCGTATCGGGGGAAGTCCATTTCTCTTCGTGGCTGGCTCGCTCTGTGTTTCAATCCACGCGCCCGCGAGGGGCGCGACAAATTGCATGGCGTGTAGAGTAACTCGTACTCAAGTTTCAATCCACGCGCCCGCGAGGGGCGCGACCGCAACCCTGGGCGAGGCGATCTATCGCCTAAAGGTTTCAATCCACGCGCCCGCGAGGGGCGCGACCGGTCCTCGTTGCTTGCGGCGATATCATCGTCACGTTTCAATCCACGCGCCCGCGAGGGGCGCGACTGCGGATCAAGTAATCTTACTCATTCGATATATGGTTTCAATCCACGCGCCCGCGAGGGGCGCGACGGGGTGGCCAGAGCGTTCTTGAGATCCGCGTTCTCGTTTCAATCCACGCGCCCGCGAGGGGCGCGACTCAACACCGCCCTCGCGACCGTCGAGGCGCTGCAGTTTCAATCCACGCGCCCGCGAGGGGCGCGACGCGAGATGGTGTAGCCCGAATCCAGGCCGAACGGGTTTCAATCCACGCGCCCGCGAGGGGCGCGACCGGGGTCGAGTTCCACGCGCCAGAGGGTTTTGACGTTTCAATCCACGCGCCCGCGAGGGGCG
>JANXYQ010000046.1 GCA_025355995.1 Spirochaetaceae bacterium
AGCTCGTCGCCGACGTAGGCTCCGCCGACGTCGCCCTCATACTCGACGCGGAGGATGGCGCGCTTGCATTCGGGGGCGACTGCCGAGGGGAAACGGAGGAAGGCTCCGAGCTCGCCCCGACGCTCCAGGTCGAATGCGAGCTCGCAGGGCGGTAACTCGATCGCATAACGCGAAAAAAGGCGGATTTCTCCCGCGCTCGCGAGCTTCGCCGGCTCGATCGCCGCGCACGCCGGCAGGGCGGGGAAGGCGAGCAGCTCGAAGGGGCCGGGACCGGAGCACTCGAGACGGAAGGAGAGAGCGCGGCCATCGGCAGGCGTGTGGCCGGGAGGGTCCGCCAGCACGGGCTGATCGGACAGCAGGATATGCTCGCGCCCGCGGAGCTCGACCTTCCAGAAGCGCAGCGCGTCGGCGCGGGAGAGCGTGCAGATCGATCGGCTGGATCCGTCGGCGCCGAGGACCCGGAACCAGCTCGGGGCCGCGCCGATCGCCGAGGCCGTCCGGGCGAAGCCGCCCCGCGGATCCTCGTCCGCCAGCAGGACGCCCTCGAGGGCCTCGACCCTGTCGACGCGCGGGTCCTCGAAGCGGTACTCGGCCCCCATGCCTTCCGGAGCGTAGAAGAAGAAGACGCGCTCGCCTCCGGCGTCGATCGAGGTGATGGGCTGGGCGGTCGCATAGGCGAGGTCAACTCCGCCCAGGTCGAAATGGAAAGGCAGGACGCAAGCGACGTCGCGGGCTAGCCTGATGCCTCCCAGCCGCGGGACGCGCAGCGTCTCCCCGGGCAGGCGGATTTCGAAGGCGAGGCCCTCGTGTCCCTCGGTCGCGGCATGGTCCTGGTAGTTGCAGAGAAAGAGGAAGCCCGAGCGCCCGGAGGCTCGGGCCGCGAAGCGCGTCGGCCGCGAGTCGCGCGGGTCTAGCGCCTCGGCCCCGGCGGGCAGGAAGGTCGTCGTCGGGCAGAAGCGGTCCTCGAAGTCGCGGAAGAGCCGATGCAGGAGGGAGAGGGCCTTGGCGTGCTCCCTGACCTGGCCGAATTCGCCTATGGCCGCCTGGTAGTCGTAGGATAGCCTAGGAACGGCGTGCTCGTTGAGGAAGGCCCCGGCGCGTCCCCGCGGGTTGGTCCCGCCATGGAACATGTAGTAGCCGAGCAGGTTGCAGCCGGAAGCCGCCTTCACCACGGCCATGGCCTCGACGGCGGCGGGGGGCAGCCTAAAGCGATAGCCGTAGAAGCAGGCCATGCCGCCGCCCATCTCGCAGCACGCGTAGGGCGCGAAGCCGCCGTGCTTGTCCCTGAAGATATACTCGGGGGTGGCCGGATGCTCCTTCGCGTCGCCATAGAACAGCCAGGGTTGGAAGCTGTAGCCGCCCCATAGCGGGAGGACTTCGGGAAAGGGGGCGGAGGCCCCGCCCCAAGCCGTGCAGGTGTAGAGCGGCACGTCGATCCCGGCCTCGAGGGCGAGGCGCTTGAGCTCGAGGATATGCGCCTCCCCGTCGCCGCCGCTGTCGACCCACTCGTCCCCTGCGCCGAGCGTCGCCTCCCAGGGAGCGCCGGCGTGCATGTGCTCGTTCTCGAGCTGGCAGCCGATAACCGGCCCGCCGTCCTTATATAGGAGGCCCCGCAGCTGAGCCCCTATCTCGCGGTACAGCCCGGCGACCAGCTCGAGGTACTTGGAATCGTTCGAGCGCAGGCGGAGGCCGCTACCGTAGAGCCAATCGGGGAAGCCGCCGTTGCGGGCCTCGCCGTGGCACCAAGGCCCGATCCGCGCGATCGCGCAGAGGCCCTCCTCCGAGCAGGCGCGCAGGAAGGCCCGGAGATCCCTCCTGCCCGACCAGTCGAAGTCGCCGCGCGCCGCCTCGTGATGGTTCCAGAAGACGTAGGTCGAGACGATCTCGACGCCGCACATCCGCATCTTCGCCAGCGCATCGCGCCAATCGCGCGGGTCCAGCCGGCTATAATGGAGTTCCCCGGAGACGGCGAACCATGGCGCTCCGTCCTTCTCTAGGAAGTAGCTATTCGCCCCGATCGTTCCGCCCGATGGCGAGGCGCCGCGCATCCTCAGGGGCGAGACAGCCTTTGTCGGCGCCCCTCCCGCGATATCCAGGCTTTCGACGACCATGGCTCAGGCTACCTTCCGCTCCGCGCGAAGGCTTCGGCCTGGGATTTCATCTCGGCGAAGACCTTTCCCACGTTCGCCGCCTTCAGTTTGGCCTTGAGGTTCGCGATGGCAGCGTCGACGTCGGGCACGGCGCCCACGTAGATCGGATTCGCGTATTGGGCCCAGACATTGGCCATGTTAGCCACCTCGGTCTTCACCCTCTCCGGGATGAAGGTGAAGCCGTGGAAGGTCGACTCGACGAGGACCTTCGACGCGACCGCGCGATGCGCGATATAGGCCCGGTCCCAGCTCGCGAGGGGCGGCATGAGGTTCTTGTTCACGAACCAGAATCCCGCGGCATCGGGCGGATAGTCGTTAGCCGCGGAGGACATGCCCTCGGGCAGGGCCGCCTTGCCGTCCTTGATCACGTAGTTCTTCCCCTCGATCCCGAAGTACACGAGGTTGTCGTACGACCGCTCCTCCATGATCAGGTCGAGGAAGCGGAGGGTCTTCTCGACGTTCCTGCAGGAGGCGGCGATGGCCACGGCGTTGTTCGTGTAGGGGTCGGCCGGCGAGACGCCGGCGCTCGACAGCGTCGGGACGATCTCCGGCTCGTAGCCCGCCTCGGTCGCCTTGGCCAGCGTATCCTGGACGTTGACGCTGTTCGCGAAGCCGACGCCCGACAGGCCCTGGGCGAAGGAGTCGCGGGAGAGCACGGCGTTGGCGAAGGGGTTGCGGTTGAGGTAGCCCCTGTCGTACCAGTCCTTCATGATGAGCGCCGCCCTCCTGAATCCGTCGGCGTAGGGCGGTTCGAGCACGTAGGCGACCTTGCGAGCGGGGTTCTCATACTCGACCACGAAGGGCGAGCCCGTGGCGTTCGAGCTCAGCTCGGTCGAGCCCGCCGTGTTCGACGGAACGGTCTCGTTCATGATGCAGCCGAAGGGGATGCCGAGGTCGTAGCCGTTGTCGATGCACATCGGGATCATCGAGGGCTCGTTGCGCTTCAGCGCTGCCAGGTAGGGACCGAGCTCGGAGGTCTTCCCGATGGGCGGGATATGGTATTTCTTGCGAAGGTCCCCGCGCACGAGGAAGAGGGGGACCTTGCGATCGGGGCTGGCCGTCGGGATCATGAAGATCTTCCCGTCGACCTTCGCCTGCTCCCACGCGACGGGGGGAAGGGCTGCGTAGTGCCGCGGCATGCAGCGCTTGATCAGGTCGATCGGGAGCTCCTTGAAGGCGCCTCGCACGGCCTGCGGCGCGTAGTGGCACCAATCGGCCGTGAATATCCAGTCGATCTCCGCCCCGGCCGCTAGCACCAGGGGGTACTTCGAATTGAGCTCCGCCCAGCCGATGTAGTCGACCTCGGCGATCGCGCCCAGGTCGACCTTGAGCTTGCGGTTGAGCGCGGCCATCACGTCGGCGAGCCCCGGCGGCGGCGAGCCGATGAGGTAGCCGATGATCCTCGTCTCTTGACCGAAGGCCGCGGCCCGGGGCAGGAGCGAGGCGACCAGGGCGAGGACGAGGACGGCCTTCTTCATACCTGCTGTATCATAGCCTGGGCGCGCGGCGGGCGGCGAGGCCCC
>JANXYQ010000083.1 GCA_025355995.1 Spirochaetaceae bacterium
AACCTTCGATGCAGACCAGGTCGTCGCGGTTGAGATATCTCCCACGGTTACCACGTTAGCGGCGAATCCAGTAACTCCGCCTCCATTCCCCACCGCGGGGGTACAGCCCGCCAGTCCTAGCGCCAGTACCATCGCAATCGCGAAAAATCCGAACCTCTTCATGATTCCCCCTTTGATGAAATACCTGAGTTTTTTGCCCCACTAATGTCCTGATGAAGTTTGTATAAGCCCTGTGCGGCGCCCGCAGGCTCGCCCGAGTACGCGCAACGTGACTATTATATCTGCAATCGGCGCCTTCACAACACAAAGTATTGTGAAAGCCAATTTTTAGGGGAAATTGATCAGGTAAATACGAGACCGGAGTCCGAACCGCCGACCCGGGTGACGCCCAGGCCTCGGTAGATCAGGTAGGTGGTCGAGGCGGAGGGCGCGACGAGGCCCTGCTCGAAATTCCAAATAGTGTTCCTATGCACGCCTGTCGCCTCTGCCAGGGCCTGAAGGCTCAAGGCTCGCTCCAGACGCCGTCGACGGACGCTCTCGCCCATGATGCGGGCCATAGCAGAGGGGTGGACGAGTAGCCGGGGATAGGGAAAGTCCGTGCCCGGGGGCGGGGGACAGGGGATGAAGCCCGTTTTTTCGACGAGGACGCCCGAGGCGCGAAGGCGGACCTGGATGAGGCTCACCGCGAGGACGGACGAATCGCCGGAGCCGCTCTCAATGTTGGCCACGGTATTCCTGTGCAGGCCCGTGAGCTCGGCCAGGTCGCTCTGGGACAGGCCCTGGGAGCGGCGCAGAGCCGCGAGCTCGCCGCCGGAGACGCGCAGCATCAGGTCGAGGTCCGGCATCCGGCTCCGCACGCCTAGTCCTCCCCGGACTTGAGCTTCTCGATCTCGTCGCGGATGAGGGCGGCCTGCTCGAACTCGAGGTTCTTGGCGTGCTCGAGCATCTGGGACTCGAGGGCGCGAAGGAGGGACTTCTTCTGGTCCGGCACGAGGAGGTTGTGAGATTTCTTGAGGAGCTCGATCTCGGTGGCGGCCGTGTCGATCCTCTCCTCGCGGTGGCGCTCGAGGATGTCCTCGATGGCCTTGTGTATGGTCGTGGGCGTGATCCCGTGGTCCTCGTTGTACTGGACCTGGATGGCGCGGCGCAGGCCAGTCTCCTCGATGGCGAGCTTCATCGCGTCGCTCATCTTGTCCGCGTACATGACCACCGAGCCGGCCGCGTTGCGCGCCGCTCGGCCTATGATCTGGATGAGGCTGGTGGCCGAGCGCAGGAAGCCGATCTTGTCGGCATCGAGGATGGCGATGAACGATACCTCAGGGAGGTCGATGCCCTCGCGGAGGAGGTTGATGCCGACGAGGACGTCGTAGTCGCCCATGCGCAGCTGCTTGAGTATCTCGACGCGCTCGATGGTCTCGACCTCGGAGTGGATGTACCTGACCTTGAGGCCGAGGCCGGTGAGGTACTCGGTGAGCTCCTCGGCCATGCGCTTGGTGAGGGTGAGGATCAGGCAACGCTCCTTCAGGGCGATGCGCTTGCGGATCTCGGCGTAGATGTTCTCCATCTGCCCCTCGGAGGGCCGCACCTCGATCTCGGGATCGACGAGGCCGGTGGGGCGGATCATCTGCAGGGCTACGCGCTTGGACTTGCCTAGCTCCTCCTCGCGCGGGGTCGCCGAGACGCAGATGACCTCGTCGAGCATGCCCAGGAACTCCTCGTACTTGAGGGGCCTGTTGTCGCGGGCGCTAGGCAGGCGGAAACCGTAGTCGACGAGGGTAGTCTTGCGGCTGCGGTCCCCTGCGTACATCGCGCCGACCTGGGACAGGGTGACGTGGGACTCGTCGACGAAGGTGACGAACTCCTTGGGGAAATAGTCGATGAGCACGCCCGGCCTGGCGCCGGGCTCCCTGCCCGCCAAGGGGGCCGAGTAGTTCTCGATCCCGGAGCAGTAGCCCATTTCCTCGAGCATCTCGAGGTCGTACTCGGTGCGGCTCTTGAGGCGCTGGGCCTCGACGAGCTTGTTCGCGGCCATGAGGCTCTCGTAGCGCTCGTCGAGCTCGGAGCGGATGCGGCCGACCGCGCTCTTCACCTGGTCCTCGGGCATCACGAAGTGCTTGGCGGGGTAGACCACGGCCTCGTCCAGCTCCGGGCCCGGCGCCCCCGAGATGGGGTCGTACTTGCGGATGCGGACCACAGTGTCGTACTCGAGCTCGATCCTGTAGGCCTCCTGCAGGTAGGCGGGGTAGATCTCGAGGACGTCGCCGCGCACGCGGAAGCGGCCCCTCTCGAGGACGGCGTCGTTGCGCTCGTACTGCAGGGACACCAGCTTGCGCTTGACCTCCTCGAGGTCGAGCTCGGAGCCGCGGTCGATGTAGAGCCGCATCTCCTTGTAGAGGTCGGGCGACCCCAGGCCGTAGATGCAGGAGACGGTGGCGACGATGATGACGTCGCGGCGCTCCATGAGGGCGGCCGTCGCCGAGAGGCGCATCCGGTCGATCTCCTCGTTGATGTTGGAGTCCTTCTCTATGTACAGGTCCTTGGAGGGGACGTAGGCCTCGGGCTGGTAGTAATCGTAGTAGGAGACGAAGTACTCGACCGCGTTGTCCGGGAAGAAGGTCTTGAACTCGCGGTAGAGCTGGGCCGAGAGGGTCTTGTTGTGGGAGATGACGAGGGCCGGGCGCTGCACGGCCTCGATGACCTTGGCCATCGTGAAGGTCTTGCCCGAGCCCGTGACTCCCTTGAGGGTCTGCCACTTGAGGCCCTGCTTCACGCCGCTCGCGAGGAGGTCTATCGCCTGGGCCTGGTCGCCGGCCGGCCCGTAGGGGGCATCTACTCGGAAGGGTCGCATAGGGCGATACTATCCTATACGGATGTCCAGGTAAAGTTGCCCATACCGATCCTCGAGGGCTCGGGGCTCGACGGCGGGTCGGCGCGCCCAGTATCATACCCGCCCAGGGGGCAGGCCATGCTCGGGATCAAGACGCGACTTCCCATCGAGGTTTCCGATGCGGAGATGATCTACGCCAAGCTCGCCGAATTGCGCGGGACCTTCCCCGAGCTCGATTTCCGGACCTATCCCAGCCTCATGCCCAAGCGCGCGCTCAAGGAGACCCGATTCGACGGAAGCGAGCAGTCCTGCCAGCGGCTCGCCGCCTCCATCCGAGCGACGATGGGCATCGAAGGCGGTATAGAGACCCTCTTCCTCAACCGTGGGGACGCGGAAGACGCTGTCAGGGTCAAGGCCAGATCGACCCCGGTCGAGGGGCATTGGGAAAGCCGGGGGGTCGCCGGCATTTATTATCGCCCCGCAGACGGGGCTCCCGGGTCGGAGAGCGCCCAGGTGGCCATCGACCTCGAGCGCTTCGCCGGCGGCACCGCCGAGTCCCTGGTCGCCACGCTCGCGCACGAGTTTGCCCATCACAAGCTGCTCTACGAAAAAGGGCTCGGGCTGAACGATGAAGAAGCGACGGGCGTCCTCGCCGGGGATCTCCTTGACGACATGCGCCTCCCCGACGATTTCTTGATCGCGGAGCTCGGCCTCCAGCCCGACGAGCTTCTAGAAGACCTGGCGGGAGCCGATGATGAGAGGCCTTGGGAGACTGCCGTGCGGCGATTCGCCGCCATAAATCTCCGAGGCCTTGAGGTTCTCGAGGGCCGCTTCAAGGAGGTCCTAGCTTCGGCCCGGAAGCCCGTCGTCCTGGTGCCCGGCAATCACGACGAGACCGAGTGGGCGGACGGGGAGAACGTCAGCAATGTCCACGGCAGGCGATTGGATATCGACGGCTGGAATTTCGTCGGCTACCGGTGGACAAGCGATGACAGGAGCGAGGAGAGGATGGCAGGCGAGCTGGCGGCGC